>NZ_CAHJXA010000010.1 GCF_903644135.1 Sphingomonas bacterium
TCGCGGCGGCAGCGGAGCGGATGCGCCGCGTCGCCGGCCGCGGCGAGACGGCGGCGCTGATCCCGCCCGACACCGTGTCGCCCCGCCAGTTCAGGCGGCTGTTCGAGCGTCAGGTGGGTATGGCGCCGAAGCGGTACGCGCGCATCATCCGGCTGGGCGCTGCCCTCGCCGCCAAGTCGGCCGCCCCGGAGCGCAGCTGGACCGACATCGCCCACGATTTCGGATGGTTCGATCAGGCGCATCTCGACAAGGATTTCCGCGCGCTGGCGGGCTCCATACCGTCCGCCTATCCGCTTGCACATCAAGTGGAGCGATGACCGTTCCTTACTATCGACGGGGCGGCGGCCTGCATTAGCGAGAGCCGGGGCGCTCGCGAGGAGCCGCCCGCAACGATCCGTGGAGCCCGTCATGTCCGATCCCGCCGCCATCGCCTTGTCGCCCGACGACGAGGCGGCACTCCATGCCGTGATGGCACGGCACGCCGCGGCCTGGAACGCGCACGACATGGCTGCGCTCGTCGCCGACATGGCTGCCGATGTCGGGTGGATCAACGTCGTCGGGATGCAGTGGACCGGCCGCGAGCAGGTCCGCCGCGCGCACGAGGCGCTGCACCGGACGATGTTTGCGACCAGCCGCCTGACCCAGATGTCGCTGGAACTGCGTGCCGTGGCGGACGGCCTCGCCCTCGGCATCAACCGGACGATGATGGAAGGTGCCGGCCCGACGCCCGACGGCCGTCCCTATCCGGCGGCGGGCAGCGTCATGACGCTGTTGTTCGCGCGCACGGACGGTGCCTGGCGGATCGTCCACGGCCACAATACCAACATCGATGCCCGCGCCGCCGCGCACGACCCCGCAACGGCCGCCGGACCGCGATGACGGCTCTGGCGGCGCAGATGGCGGCCGAACCGGCTGCCGCGCGGCCATCGCGCTGGGCGGAGCCGCCGTCCGGCCGACGTTTCTACATCGGCATGGCGGTCGCCTGCCTGCTGGTGTCGGCCGTCCCGTTCGCGCCGTCGATGGTCGATCGAAGCCATCGGCTAGGCTCCGCGACAGCGCTCGTCGTGGTACATGGCGGGCTGTTCTTCGCGTGGCTGCTGGCCTTCCTGGCGCAGACCATCCTGATCGGGCGCGGGGATTACCACGCACATCTCCGCCTTGGCATCGCTGCCGCTATCCTTGCTGCGGCCATGGTCCTGGTCGGTTACGAGACGGCGATCGCGATGACGCGGCGCGGCTTCGACTTCAGCGGCGACCTCGACCTCGTTCACGATCCGCTCGGGCCGCGTGGGCAGCTGATCTTTCCGCTGCTCGACATCGCCGAGTTCGGGTTGCTGATCGCGGCCGGACTGATCCTCCGGCACCGCAGCGACTATCACAAGCGGCTGATGCTGTTCGCGACGGTGGCGCTGTTGCCGGCCCCGTTCGCGCACTTCATCGGTCACAGCCCGGCGTTGCGCCCGCATGGCGCGCTCGTCGTCCTGCCGATCGTCGTGTCACTCGCGGCGAGCGCGGCGCGTGATCTCGCGACGTTTCGGCGCGTCCACCCAGTGTCGTTCTGGGTGGCGCTGGTCATGTTCGTGCTCGACAATCTGAGTGCCACGATTGTCGGCCACAGCACGGCATGGCTGCGCATCGTCGACCGGCTGGTCGGCTGAGGCAGGGCCGATCCGCCGCGAATTGGCGAACTCACCGTCGCCGCTGCCATAAAGTCGTCACGAGTTGCGGGCAAAGCCTTCCCACGCCGCGCACGTCCGAGACAGGATGGCGCGGTCCACGCTTTGGGGGATCGACGACATGAATAGCTCTAAACTGGCCGCCCTGCTGCTCGCGGGTGCCGCGACGCTCGCCATCATCCCCGCCGCCGCGCAGACTCAGATCGCCGGCGGCCCGGCCGCGACTGACCAGGCCGACGACAGCAACACGGTGGTCGTGACCGCGCAGCGCCGCAGCGAGAACACGCTCGCCGTGCCGGTCGCCGTCTCGGTGATCCGACCCGAGCAGTTGCACGACTACGACGCCGCCGGCGGCGATACGCTGCTGTCGCTGTCGGGCAAGGTGCCGAGCCTCTATGTCGAGACCTCGACCGGCCGCATCTTCCCGCGCTTCTACATCCGCGGCCTCGGCAACATCGACTTCTACCTGGGTGCGTCGCAGCCGGTCGAGGTCATTCAGGACGACGTGGTCGAGGAGCATGTCGTCCTCAAGTCCAACCCGGTTTTCGACGTCGCCGAGGTCGAGGTGCTGAAGGGCCCGCAGGGATCGCTGTTCGGCCGCAACACCACGGCCGGCATCGTCAAGTTCGACACCGCCCAGCCGAGCGAGACCTGGGCCGGGCAGGGCTCGGCCAGCTATGGCCGCTTCAACAGCGTCAACCTCGACGCGGGCGTTGGCGGGCCGCTGACCAAGGACGGCAGCATCAGCTTCCGCCTGTCGGGACTGTTCCAGCATCGCGACAACTGGATCAGCAACGTCTATACCGGTCCGTCGGATGACGGCACCGTCGGCGGCCACAACAAGCTCAACGGCTTCGACGAGCGCGACCTTCGCCTGCAGGTCCTCGCCAAGCCGAGCGACAAGCTCAGCGTCCGGGTGTCCGGTCATTACCGCGACTTCGCCGGCTTCGCGTCGATCTTTTATCGCGGCTCGATCCTGCCCGGCACCAACGCGGTGCCGGCGTCGTTCGACCGAACGGTCGTCGTCTATGACGAGGCGCAGAACAACCCGCAGGCGTACAAGACGCATGGTGCCTCGCTGAAGGCGAGCTACGATTTCGGCGGCGCGACGCTCACCTCGATCACCGCCTGGGAACATGCGTCGGGCTACAGCCGCGGCGACACCGATGGCGGCGCGGCGGCGAACTTCGGCGGCACCCCCGCCAATTACTGCGCGGTCGGCTGCGGCGAGTCGCAGGGCCGGCTGCGCTACCTCGACCAGTGGACGCAGGAGCTGCGCCTCGCCAGCCCGGACACCGGCCGCTTCAAGTGGCAGCTCGGCGGCATCTATTTCGACCAGCGCGACAATACCGAATTCGACCAGCGCAGCTTCTTCCTGACCAGCAATGTGCTGGGTACCGCGCCCAATCCGAACAATTTCGTGCTGCTGCACGACCATAATTTCTCCTATGCGGCGTTCGGGCAGGCGAGCTACCAGCTCACCGACAAGCTGACCGCAACCGGCGGCGTGCGGGTGACGCGCGACGTCAAGACGACCAACCTGCTGCTCCACCCGAACTTCGTGAACCTGGCGGTGCCGGTGACCGCGCCGGCGTCGTCCTACGCCTGCGGCACCGCGCAATATTGCCGCCTGTCGGACACCAAGCCCAGCTTCGACGGCAGCCTGCTCTACCAGGTGTCGTCCGAGGCCAGCGTCTATGCCCGCGTCGCGCGTGGCTTTCGCGGGCCAACCATCCAGGGCCGCTCGGCGGTGTTCGCCACCGCCTATACGACTGCGGATTCGGAGACCAACACCAGCTATGAGGCGGGCGTGAAGACCTCGTTCTGGGACGGCCGCATCCACTTCAACACCGCCGGCTTCTATTATGTCGTCGACCATATCCAGCTGAACGGCAACGATGCCAACGGCAACGGCGTGCTGTTCAACGCCAACAAGGGCAAGGGCTATGGGGCCGAGGCCGAGCTGGATGCACGGCCGATCGCCAATTTCCACATCGGCGCGGGGCTGAGCCTGCTGCACACGGAGATCGACGATACCAGCGTCTACGCCCAGGTCGGCGCGGCGGGCGGCGTGCTATCGGAGCGGGTGCTCAATCCGACCGTGCGGATCGGCAACAATTACTTCGCGCAGATCAACCACAACCCGTTCCCGAACGCGCCGGACTACAACATCAACGTCAACGCGCGCTACGACCTGCCGCTGTCCGACAAGAGCAAGCTGTTCCTGGCCGGCGACATCAACGTCCAGGGCCACACCAACTTCGTCCTGTACCGCTCGGTCGAATACACCGCCAACGGCAACTATGAGCTGGGCGCGAAGCTCGGCTATGCGTTCGGCCGTTACGAGGCGGCGGTGTTCGCGCGCAACATCACCAATAACAAGAACCTGGTCGATGTGATCGACACTTCGAACTATCGCGCCGGCATCTACAACGATCCGCGCGTGTTCGGGCTGATGCTCAGCGGTTCATTCCGCTAAGCCAATTCGGCTCCCGCCTCGCGCAGGCGGGAGCCGAACATCGGCAGATCAACTACGCCGATGCGTAGGCGCGCGTTTCTTTCATGGAAGACGTCGCACGCGGTTGGCCGTCGCGCATCAGGCGACCCGGACGCTCGCCCGTGTCCTGGTCGTTGCGGCGAGAGACCGTGCCGCTCAGCACCGTGGCGAGGAAGCCCGACGTCGCCTGGTTGAGCCGCGCGCCGCCGGCGGGCAGGTCATGCGTGATCTTCGGCGCACCCAGCGCCATGCCGTCGAAATCGATCACGTTGACGTCCGCCTTCAGGCCGGTCTTCAGCAACCCGCGATCGTCGAGCCCGAAGCACCGCGCGTTCAGGCCGGTGATCCGCGCGACCATATCCTCCAGCCGCAGCCTGGGACCGCGCTTGCGGTCGCGCGCCCAGAAGCTGAGATGGAACGGCAGCATCGACGCGTCCGAGATCAGCTTCATGTGCGCGCCGCCGTCCCCCAGCGACGAGATCGTGGTGGGGTCCTGCAGCATCGTGCGGACATGATCGAGATTGCCGTTCGAATAGTTGATCAGCAGATGCACGACGCTGTTGCCGCCGGTGTCGGCGGTGAGGTGGTCGTACAGGACCCGCTCCAGCGGCAGGCCGCGCGCCGCGGCCAGGGCCTCTGCCATGCGGTCGGGCGTCGGCTCATATTCGCTGTTGCCGGGGCCGAACAGATAGCCGCGGCCACCCAGCGCCTCCATCATCATCACGCCGTTGGCCGCGTCCTGACCGATCGTCTCCACGCCGAGATTGGCCTCCGACAGGATCGCATCGCGACGACTGTCCTCGCGCATCGCCCGGACGCGCTCGGCAAGGGGCAGAGCGGCGATCTCCAGATAGGAGGGCCGCGCGGCGAAGTTGTGGAAGCCGTCCAGCATCGAGATCAACCCGAAACCGCGCGACGCGATATGGGCGTAGACCGGCAACCCGGCCGCATTGGCGTCGTGCGTCATGTCGAGCATCATCCGCCAGTCGTCGGCGTCGCTGTCGAACTGCTGGAGCAGGTAATGCACCGGCCGGCCGGAGTGACGGGCGATATCCTCGATCAGGCGATGCTCGGCGACCCGCTCCTCGCGGGTCAGGACCGGCGAATAGGGCGTCGCTCCCGCTGCGCCGCGCGGCACGATCTGGAACCGGCCGCGACCGCTTTCCGCCATCGCTGCCGACAGCGCGAAGAACTCCTCATGCTCGGCGAAGGTGCCGGGCGGGTTGTTGCGCTCGGCCCCGTAGATATGGTCGGTAATCCGCCCCGCGGAGATGCCGAACGCACCGACATCCATGGCTTCGCGGACGAGGTCGGTCATCACCGCCAGATCGTCGCTGGTCGCGGCCTGATGCGTCACCGCGCGATCGCCCATGGTGAACACGCGCATCGGTGCGTGCGGCGCGAGGACGCCCAGGTCGACACCGAACTTCCGCTTGTCGAGGAAGTCCATATATTCCGGAAAGCTCTGCCACTTCCACGGCACGCCTTCGGCCAGCACGATGCCGGGGATCGCCTCGACGCCCTCCATCACCGCGATGATCAGGTCGCGATCCTGGGGGCGGACAGGCGCGAAGCCGACGCCGCACATCCCCATCATCGTCGTGGTGATGCCGTTGGAGAAGGACGGGTCCATCGTGTCGTCCCAGGTCGCCTGGCCGTCATAATGGCTGTGCACGTCGACGAAGCCGGGCGTCACCAGCGCGCCATCGGCATCGATCTCGTCGGCGGCGGGGCCGGCCTGACCGCCGACCTGGACGATCACGCCGTCCTTGATGGCGACGTCGCCGGTAAATGCGTCGCTGCCGCTGCCGTCGGCGATGCGTCCACCGCGGATGACGAGATCATGCATGTTCGCTCTCCTGTTTGTCTTATCGTTGATCCTGCTTACGCCGCCACCAGCTCCGGTTCGGCGTGAACAGGCTCGGCCTCGCGCGTGCCGTAGATGCGGGTCATGTCCTCGCCGCCCTGATAACGCTTGCCCCACTCATAGTAATAGTCGGGCAGCGCCTCGTGCTCCGGGTTATGCCACGGCAGCTGCGCCGCCAGGATGCCGAAGAAGGAGCGCAGGCGCGACTTCAGCGGCAAGACGACATCGCTCTTCATCATGTAATAGCTGTGCGGCACATCGGTCACATGCTCGCGGAACTCGGCGTCCATCATCGCGTACATGTCCTTGGCGTGGCGCATATAGTGCCGATAGTTGCGGACACGGTACAGATAGCTGCCGACAACTTCGTCGTAGACGATCAGGCCCGAGCTGCGATGCTCGATCTCTTCGAAGAAATGCCAGAGGAACAGCGAGGCGACACGCGCGTCGCCCTTTTCGAACAAGACGTCGCGATGGTCGATCAACATCCGGAACATCGGCGTGAAGACGCTCTCCAGCCCGCCGACATAGCCCAGGTGGAACTTGAGCGACTCGCGCTTGTAGAGCTCATCGAACGAGCCGATCACCTTGTCCAGCGTACCCTGCAGGCCCGGATAGCGCGCGATCAGCGCCTTGATGTGCTTGCGGTGCGCGACCGAATGGATCGCCTCCTGCTCCCGGAACGCGCGGGCTTCCGCCAGCACTTCCGGGTCCTTGATCAGCGCCTCGGCGTCGCGAACCGCCTGGCAGATGTAGCGCTCGAAGCCGATCGCGAAGAACGACATCTTGTTCATGGCGATCGAGAAGACGGGATTGTCCCGGTTCCAGATGAACTCCACGCCCTCGAACGAGAAGGGGATTTTTCTCATCACAAGATCCGTCATCGCATCCTCCTGTCGCCATTTCGCTGCAACTGATCGACTCGCTAAAGCAAAATGGACACCGCGTCCATATGCTATGCGCAGAAACTCTCTACCTTAAATACGCACTACCGTGCTAGCAGGAGCAACGATGCCGATGAATGCCGCCTCTTTCGCTCCTTCTAGCTCCAGCAGCGGCCGCAAGGCGGCGACCCGATCGCAGGTGTGCGCAGCAGCCAATGCGGTCTTCATCGAACGCGGGTTCGCCAGCCCGACGATGGAGGAGATCGCGCAGCGGGCCGGCATCCGGCGCTCGACCCTCTACACGCACTTTCGCGAGAAGGACGCGATCCTGGCGGCGATCGCAGAGGACTATATCCATGAGGTGCGCGAGGTCATCGCCGCGCTGCCCGGCCCGGTGCCGACGCGCGAGCAGGTCGAGACCTGGCTGGCGCACTTCGCTCAGTTCGTCAGCGAGCATCGCGGCCCCGCCGAGCTGATCGTCTCCACCGCGCATCTGAGCGACGCGCCCGCGCCCGCGCTGAAGTTCGGGGCGCAGGTGATGGCCGCGTTCGCGGTGCGGCTGGCGGCGTTCCGGAAGGCGATGGAGCCGGGCGAGACGTTTCGGCAGGCTTGGGCGGAGGCGACGCTGCGCGAGCTTGGATCGGCGCTGAACTATCGGTCGCACCACGGTGACGTCGCGGTCGCGCGCGAGCGGATGCGCGTCGCGGCCATGCTGTTCTACCGGTTCGTCAGCCAAGAGCCATGATCCTCAAGGATCAGGACCAAGAGAGAGGGACGCAGCATCATGGCTGAAGACATCGCGCCGTTCAGGATCGAGATACCCGACGCCGATCTCGTCGATGTGCGCGAGCGGCTGGCGCGGACCCGCTGGCCGCGGGAGATCGGCGACAACTCCGGGTGGCAGGTCGGTGCCAATCTCGCCTTCATGCGGGAGCTGACCGGGTACTGGCTCGACGGGTATGACTGGCGGGCGGAGGAGCGGCGGATGAACGCATTTCCGCAGTTCCGCACGACGATCGACGACGTGCCGATCCATTTCCTCCACGTCCGCGGCAAGGGTCCCAACCCGACGCCGCTGATCCTCAATCATGGCTGGCCATGGACTTTCTGGGACATGCGCAAGATCATCGAACCGCTCAGCGATCCCGCGGCGTTCGGCGGCGATCCCGCGGATGCGTTCGACATCGTCGTGCCCTCGCTCCCCGGCTTCGGCTTCTCCGCCCCGCTCGACAAGCCGGGCGTCAACTTCTTCAACACCGCCGATCTGTGGCTCAAACTGATGGAGCGGCTCGGCTACCACCGCTTCGGCACGCAGGGCGGCGACTTCGGGGCGATGGTGTCGGCGGTGCTGGGGCACAAGTTCCCCGACCGGATCATCGGCGCGCACCTGCACTTCATCGCCGCCTTCAAGCCGCCGTTTCCCGAGCCCGCCGACTTTACTCCCCAGGATTATGCCTGGGGTCTAAAGACCCAGACCTTCATGGAGCAGGGTGCCGGCTACATGGCGGTGCAGCGGACCCGGCCGCAGTCGCTCGCCTTCGCCATGAACGACTCGCCGGTGGGGCTCGCCGCCTGGCTGGTCGAGAAGCGGCACGCCTGGGCCGATTGCCGCGAAGGATTCGAGACCGTCTTCAGCAAGGACGATCTCATCACCTCGACGATGATCTACTGGCTGACCGAGACCTTCGGCAGTTCGGCGCGCTATTATTTCGAGGCGGGCAACGGCGACGGTCCGGTTCATGACCGGCTGCCGGTGGTCGAAGCGCCGGTCGGCGTCCTCCAGTTCGAGCACGACGTCATGCCGCAGCCGCGCAAATGGGCGGAGAAATATTACAATCTGCAATCCTGGAAGACGATGGACAAGGGCGGCCATTTCGCCCCGATCGAAGCGCCCGACGCGCTGGTCGACGACGTGCGCGCCTTCTTCCGGACCTTGCGCGCATAGCGGCGACGACAACGATAGAACGGGAGAGGGTATGACGTTCGATAAAGAGGTGGACCTGCTGGTCGTCGGATCGGGTGCCGGTGCGCTGGTCGCCGCCTTGCGCGCCTCGCGGGCGGGGGCCGACGTGCTGGTCGTCGAGAAGGGCGCGATGTGGGGCGGCACCTCGGCGACCTCGGGCGGCGGCATCTGGATACCGGGCAGTCACCTCGCCGCCGCCGCCGGCCACGCCGACGACCTCGACGATGCGTTCGGCTATGTCCGCGCGCTGACCGCGGACAATGTCGCCGACGACCAGATCCATGCCTTTGTCGACAACGGCCACCGCATGATCGCCTGGATCGAGCGCGAGGCCGACATCGCCTATGCCGCGCTGCCTTACCCCGATTATTATCCCGACGTCGCCGGCAGCCGCGAGGGGTTCCGCACGCACCTCATCCCGGGCGCGTTCGACGCGCGCAAGATGAACCGCGCCGCGTTCGACACGATGCAGCGCGCCTCGCCCGCCTCCAGCCTGTGGGGCCGGATCAACTGGGTGCTGGCCGAGACCTATGTCGCCCTGTTCCGGCCCAAGGGGTGGTGGAAGACGATCGGCAAGGCGTTCGCGGGCTATTGGCTCGACCTGCCGCAGCGTCTGCGCAGCCCGCGCGACCGGCGGCTCACACTGGGGACGGCGCTGCTCGGCCTGCTCCGCAACGCGCTCGACAAGACCGGCACGCCGCTGTGGCTGAACAGCCCGTTCGTGTCGCTGATCGAGGAGGGTAGCCGCATCGACGGTGCGGTCGTGCGGCACGAGGGGCGCGACCTCAGGATCGGCGCGCGCAAGGGCGTGATCCTCGCGGCGGGCGGGTTCGAGCGCAACGCGGCACTGCGCGCCGAGCACCTCCGCGTAGCGCATGATCCGTTCGCCTCGGGGTCGCAGGTCAACAACAGCGGCGACGCTCTTGTTGCGGCGCGTGCCACGGGTGCGGCGGTGCGGAACATGGACTCGGCCTGGTGGGCACCGATCTTCCGCATCCCCGGCGAGGATCGCAGCCGCCTGTCGACCTTCGAGCGGGCGCTGCCCTATTCGCTGATCGTCGACCGCACCGGGCGGCGCTACGCCAACGAAGCGCTGTCCTATCATCGTTTCGGCGAGACGATGCAGCAGGTGGCGGATGCCGATCCGAGCTGGATGATCTTCGACGCGCGCTATCGGGCGCGATACCCGGCCGGGCCGGTGATCCCCAACATCCCCGACGCCCTTCTGAGCAAGGGCGCGCGCCAGGTACTGGTGAAGGCGGCGACGATCGCCGAGCTTGCCGCCGGCACGAAGCTCGATCCGGCAACGCTGGCCGCCACGATCGACCGGTTCAACACCATGGCGCGTACGGGCACGGACGAGGATTTCGGCCGTGGCCAAAGCGCCTATGACCAGCTGTACGGCGATCCGCGGGTCGGACCGAACCCGACGCTGGGCCCGGTCGAGAAGGCACCCTTTTACGCGATCCCGCTACACCTGGGCGACATCGGCACCAATGGCGGGCTCGTCACCGACGGCCGCGCCCGCGTGCTGCGCGAGGATGGCAGCACGATCGAGGGCCTTTATGCGGTCGGCAACGTCGCCGGATCGGTAATGGGCTATTCCTACCCCGGCGCGGGGGCGACGCTGGGGCCGGCGATGACCTTCGGCTTCATCGCCGCCGCCGACGCCTGCCGCATCAACGAACTGGCCTGAGTCACGCCGCGGCTTCGCGTGCCTTGACGAGGTCGAGCGCGACGTCAACGATCATGTCCTCCTGCCCGCCGACCATCTTGCGCCGACCCAGCTCGACCAGGATCGTGCGGGTGTCGAGGCCATGGTCGGCCGCGGCTTTCTCGGCATGGCGCAGGAAGCTCGAATAGACGCCGGCATAGCCCAGTGCGAGCGTCTCGCGGTCGACGCGGACCGGCCGATCCTGCAGCGGCCGGACCAGATCCTCGGCGGCGTCCATCAGCTTCATCACGTCGCAGCCGTGATTCCAGCCCTTGCGGTCGGCGGCAGCGGCGAACACCTCCAGCGGCGCGTTGCCCGCGCCCGCACCCATGCCGGCGAGCGACGCGTCGATGCGGACCGCGCCCTCCTGCGCCGCGACGATCGAGTTGGCGACGCCGAGCGAGAGATTGTGGTGCGCGTGCATCCCGCGCTGCGTCTCGGGCCTGAGCACCCGGTCATAGGCGCGGAACCGGTCGCGCACCCCGTCCATGTCGAGCGCACCGCCGCTGTCGGTCACATAAACGCAATGCGCGCCATAGCTCTCCATCAGCAGCGCCTGCTGCGCGAGCGCTTCCGCCTCGATCATGTGGCTCATCATCAGGAAGCCCGACACGTCCATGCCGAGATCGCGGGCGATGCCGATATGCTGCTTGGCGACGTCCGCCTCGGTGCAATGCGTCGCCACCCGTACCGAGCGCACGCCCAGCGCATAGGCGCGGCGCAGCTCCTCGGCGGTGCCGAGCCCCGGCAGGATCAGTGTGGTCAGCACCGCACGGCGCAGCACGCCCGCGACCGCCTCCAGCCACTCCCAATCGGTATGCGCGCCAAAGCCGTAGTTGAAGCTCGCGCCCGACAGGCCGTCGCCATGCGCCACCTCGATCGCGTCGACGCCGGCCTCGTCCAGCGCCCGGGCGATCGCGGCGACATGGTCGAGCCCGTACATGTGGCGGATCGCGTGCATCCCGTCGCGCAGCGTCACATCTTGGATGTAGAGCTTGTCGCGAGCCACGTCGAAGGTCATGCCGCCACCCTCCGGTCGAGGATGCGCTGGGCGAGCAGTTCGCCGGTGGCCTTTGCCGCCGCGGTCATGATGTCGAGATTGCCCGAATAGCTCGGCAGATAGTCGCCCGCGCCCTCCACCTCCAGGTAGATCGACGTCTTGATGCCGCTGAACTCGCCGCGGCCGGGGATGGTCAGCCTGTTGTTGTCGCCGAACCGCTCGAACTGCACCTCCTGCTTCAGGCGATAGCCGGGGACATAGGCCTGCACCCTGGCGACCATCGCCTCGATCGAGGCGCGGATCGCCGCCTCGTCGCCGCCTTCCGACAGGGTGAAGACGGTATCGCGCATGATCATCGGCGGTTCGGCCGGGTTGAGGATGATGATCGCCTTGCCATGCGCGGCCCCGCCCACCGCCTCGATCGCGCGCGCAGTGGTGCGCGTGAACTCGTCGATGTTGGCGCGGGTGCCGGGCCCGGCGGAGCGCGACGACACCGACGCGACGATCTCCGCATAATGGACGGTCGCCACTTGGCTGACCGCGGCGACCATGGGGATCGTCGCCTGGCCGCCGCACGTCACCATGTTGACGTTGGGCTGGTCGAGATGCGCCGCCATGTTGACCGGCGGGATGGTGAACGGGCCGATCGCGGCCGGGGTCAGGTCGACCACCTGCTTGCCGTCGGCGCGCAGCTTCGCGTCATGCTCGACATGCGCATAGGCCGAGGTCGCGTCGAAGACGATGCCGATGTCGGGATAGGTGGCCATCGCCCTCAGCCCGTCCAGTCCTTCATGTGTGGTCGCGACGCCGCGCTCGCGGGCCAGCGCCAGCCCCTCGGACCGCTCGTCGATGCCGACCACCACCGCGAGTTCCATGTTCTGCGGGTATTTGACCATCTTCATCATCAGGTCGGTGCCGATATTACCCGACCCGATGATCGCCGCCTTGACCTTGCTCAACGCCTTCTCCTCAGACGAACCGGGCAGCGCATCGCCCGATGCCGTGCAGTTCCATTTCAAACAGGTCGCCCGCCGCGACCGTCGCCAGCGGCACCAGCGACCCCGACAGGATCACGTCGCCCGCGTCCAGCGTCACGCCATATGCGCCGAGCGTGTTGGCCAGCCACGCCACCGCCTGCAGCGGCGAGCCCTGCACCGCCGACCCATAGCCTTCGCTGAGCGGCGCGCCGTTCTTGTCGACGGTGACCCGCAGCGCGCTCAAGTCGAACTCGCGAGGATCGGCGCGGGCCTCGCCCAGCACGAACACCCCGCACGAGGCGTTGTCGGCGATCGTGTCAGCGATGCCGATCCGCCAGTCGTCGATGCGGCTGTCAACAATCTCGAAGCAGGGCGCGATGCTGGCCGTCGCGGCCAGCACGTCCGCCGCGGTGATGCCGGAGCCGTTCAGGTCGCTGCCCAGGATGAAGGCGATCTCGGCCTCGGCGCGCGGCTGGATCAGCCCGTGCGCGGCGATGTCGATATCGCCCTCGACCAGCATCCGGTCGGTCAGGAAGCCGAAATCGGGCTGATGCACGCCCAGCATGTCCTGCACCACCTTCGACGTCACCCCGATCTTCTTGCCGATCACGCGCTCGCCATCGGCGACGCGGCGCTTCAGGATGTTGAGCGAGATCGCATAGGCGTCATCGATCGTCAGCGACGGATCGCGCGCGATCAGGGGCGGCACGGTGCGACGGTCGCGCAACGCTTGGTAGAGGTCGTCGGCGTGCCGCGACGCCGTGGCGCTAATCATGCAGGAAGGCGAGGGCGTAGCGGTTGAACTCGTCCGCGCGTTCGACCTGCACCCAATGCCCGACCTTGGCGAAGGTGACGACGCGCACATCGTCGCACTGCGTCAGGAAATGATCGATGCCACTGAGCGGCATGAAGCGCTCGGCATGGCCCCAGAACACCAGGATCGGCAGCTTCAGCTCGCCCAGCCGCGGTCGCAGGTTAGGCGTGCGCATCCGTACCAGCACGTCCTTGGGCTGGGTGCGCGCGACCGCGAACCGCTCCTTCACCAGCGCGTCGGTGACGTGCACCGGATCGTGGACGAGGCTGACGAGGAGGCGGCGCTGCTCGGCCTCGTCAAAATCGGGGCTGCCGAAGGAGGAGACCATGCCGGCGATCCCCGGCATCTTGAAATACTCCTCGCGCTCCTCAATGCAGCCCGGTGCCATCAGGATCAGCCGATCGACGAAACCGGGATGATCAAGCGCCATCTGCAACGCGATGCCGCCGCCCAGCGAATTGCCGATCAGCGTCGCCCGCTCGATGCCGCAGCCCCGCAGCGCCTCGTGCAGCGTATCGGTGAACAGCGCGAGCGTATAGTCGATGCCGGCGGGCTTGGACGATGCGCCATAGCCGATCAGGTCGGGCAGCACGACGCGGAACCCCGCCGCGACGAACGCATCGACATTGCCGCCGAAATTGGCCCGGCCCGATGCGCCCGGTCCGCTGCCATGGATGAACACCGCCGGCCACCCGTCGGGCAAGCCGGCCTCGTTCACCACCAGATCATGGCCGCCCGCCACGCGGTGCGTGCTTGTCCGCCACTCGGCCATCGACCAGACGTTCCTCGCCTGCCGCCCGCTCAGAGGAACATGAACGCAGGCGCCTGGCCCATCAGGCCGCCGACGACGTCGCCAGCCATGTTGTTGGGATCATTGGCGACGTGCGCACGCGCCGCATGGAGGTCCAGCCATGGCTGGATCACCGGGCTCGACATGTAGATCGCCCGTCCGCCGAGCAGCGGCAGCAGCGCGTCGACCAATTCGGCACAGCGCCGCACCACCGACGAGGACTGATAGCGGTATAGGGTGCGCTTCTCCATCGGCACGTCCTCGCCGCGCTCGGCATGGCCGAGCATGTCGTCCATGTTCCGGCGCAGGACGACCTCTATCTCGTCGATCTGGGCATGAGCCTTGGCGATCGCACCCAGCACCAGCGGGTCGGCCTTGGACGCCTTGCCGGTGTTGGTCGAGACGCGGTTGGCGGTGATCTCCAGTGCGCCCTTCACCGCCGCCTTGGCTCCGCCCAGCGCGGCGGTGGACACCAGCCGCAGGAAGATCTGCGCCCAGGGTAGCTGGAACAGCGGCGCGTCATTCTCCGCCTGGCCGGGGTTCCGGCACAGGAAGCCGTCGGCTGCCTTGTGGGTGCGATAGTCGGGGATGAAGGCGCGATCGACGACGATGTCCTGGCTGCCGGTGCCCTGGAGGCCAAAGGTGTGCCACGCATCCTCGATGACGTAATCGGCGCGCGGCAACAGGAAGGTGCGCATGTCGGGCGCGCCGCCCTCCTCGGCGGGGGGGATCATCGCTCCGAGCAGCACCCAGTCGCAATGCTCGCACCCGCTGGAAAAGCCCCAGCGGCCGGACAGGTAGAAACCGCCCTCGGTCCGCTCGACCTTGCCGACCGGCTGATAGGAGGAGGAGACGAGCACGCTGTCGTCGTCGCCCCAGACATCGACCTGCGCCTGATCGTGGAACAGCGCCAGCTCATAGGGATGGCCGCCGACGACGCCATAGACCCAGCCAGTCGACATGCAGCCCTCGGCGAGCAGCTTCTGCACCTCGAAGAACACGTTGGGGTTCATCTCGTACCCGCCCCATCGCTTGGGCTGGAGGATGCGGAAGAAGCCGGCCTCCTGCATCTCGGCGATCGTCTCGGCGGGGATGCGCCGCGCGGCCGTCGCCTGCTTGGCGCGCGATTTCAGCACCGGCACCATCGCGCGAGCGCGCTCGATCAGGATCTCCGCCGTCACCAGCGGCTCATCGAGTTCCGCCCCGATGTCGCTCGAAAAATCTGCGGTCATCACGTTCATGTCCGGTCTCCTGTCGCCGCTTGGCCCAGCGCCTGATAGTGCGTAGACGTAAATGTACGTTTCTACGCATTGTGTCAAGAAGACAGCGGGGGTTGCATTGTCCGCGCCGGGGTTTTAGCGCTGCATCAACGCGGACGGGCGTCGGTTTAGCCGAACAGTCGCCAGACCGCCATTGTCTCTGAACGGGAGCGGGATGGGTGAGCGTGAAGTCGTTGGGCTACGTCGTCATCGAGACGCGCGATCTGGCAGCATGGCGTGAGTTCGGCACCACGATCCTCGGCGTCATGGACGCCGGGTCCGACGATCCCGACGTGCTGCTGCTGCGCGTGGATGACCGACCGTTCCGTTTCTGGATCCGCAAGGGAGAGCGCGAGGCGTTCGTCGCGCCGGCGTGGGAACTGGCGTCGCAGGACAGCTTCGACGCGACGGTCGCCAAGCTGGAGGCGACCGGGCGGCCGGTCGAGCATGCCGACATTATGGAAGCGCGCGCCCGCCAGGTCTATGCGCTCGCCCGCTCGTCGGACCCGTGCGGCAACGCCTTCGAGATCTTCCATGGCCGCTTCTGCGATTACGTGCCGTTCGTGTCGCCCGCTGCGGTCAGCCGCTTCGTCACCGGCGACAATGGCGACATGGGGCTCGGCCATATCGTCCTGACCGCGCCGGCGTTCGAGGAGACCCACGCCTTCTACAAGAGCGTGCTCGGGTTTCGCGACAGCGACCTCGGCCGCTTCTACCTGGGCGGCGGCGGTCCGGACGATCCCGGTGTCGGCTTCGCCTTCATGCACGCCCGCAACGGCCGGCATCACAGCTTGGCGCTCGGACAGATGCCGGAGAACCCCAACGGCGCGGTGCACATGATGCTGGAGGTGGGGACGCTGGAGGATGTCGGCCGCGCCTATGACCGCGTGCTCGGCAGCAAGGGCAAGGTGGTGCTGTCGGCGACGCTGGGACGGCACGTCAACGACAAGATGACCTCCTTCTACGTGCGGACGCCCGGCGGGTTCGACATCGAATATGGCTGGAACGGGCTGGTGATCGATCCCGACACCTGGGTCCCGACCACCAGCCTCGGCATCAGCGACTGGGGCCATCAATGGGCGCATGAGAAGGGCGACTGATCGGATGCTCGACAAGCGCATGACGATCGAGGACGTCGTCGACCATTTGTCCGACGGGATGACGGTCGGGATCGGCGGCTGGGCGACGCGGCGCAAGCCGATGGCGCTGGTGCGGGCGATCGCGCGGTCGGGGCTGAAGGACCTGACCCTCGTCGCCGGCTATGGCGGCCCCGACGTCGGCCTGCTCGCCGCCACCGGCAAAATCCGCAAGCTGGTCTTCGCGTTCGTCACGCTCGACCATCATCCGCTGGACCCGCACTTTCGTGCCGCGCGCCAGGCCAGCGCGTTCGAGGTGCTGGAGCTTGACGAGGGCATGTTCCACTGGGGACTGCGCGCCGCGGCGATGAAGCTGCCCTTCCTGCCGACCCGGATCGGCATCGGCACCGATATCATCACCCAGGCCGGCTTCGCCTTCAAGACGGTGACGAGCCCGTATGAGGACGGCGAGACGCTGGTGGCGATGCCCGCCATCGCGCCGGACGTGGCCCTGATCCACGCGCATCGCTCGGACCCGGCCGGCAACCTGCTGACCTTCAGCCTCGATCCGTTCTTCGACGAGCTGCTGGTCCGCGCCTCGACCCGCAGCTTCGCCAGCGTGGAGCGCATCGTGCCGACCGCCGAGCTGGACATGCGCGCCAATGCGCGGTTCAACCTGGTCGAGCGCGCGATGATCACTGGCGTCGCCGAGGTCCCCTACGGCGCGCACCCGACCAGCGCGGCTCCCGACTACCAGCTCGATCCGGCGCACCTCGCTGCCTATGTCGACAGCGCCGCGTCGCCCGAGGCCTGGGCGGCGTATCGCGCGCGCTTCGTCGACGTGGCGCAGGACGATTATGTCGCCGCGGTCGGCGGCGCGGCGACGATCGCCGCCTCTCCCGTGGCGATCTACTGACATGACCTATTCGCTCGCCGAACTCGTGATCGTCGCCTGCGCCGAGGCGTGGCGGGACGTCGGCGAGGTGATGGCCACCGGCATCGGTCCGCTGCCGCGGCTGGGGGCCGGGCTCGCCAAGCTGAGCTTCGCGCCCGCCATCCAGACCAGCGATGGCGAGGGCCTGTACACCACCGCGCCGGTGCCGCTGGGCAAGCGCCTCGCCCAACCCGAATATGAGGGCTGGGCCCCGTATGACCGCATCTTCTCGGCGCTGTGGAGCGGCCGGCGCCATGCGATGGTCGGGCCGGTCCAGATCGACCGGTACGGCCAAGCCAATATCAGCGTGATCGGCGATCACCGCCGGCCGAAATCGGCGATGCTGGGCGCGCGCGGCTTTCCCGGCAATTCGATCTGCCACCCCAACAGCTTCTTCGTGCCGAACCACAGCAAGCGGACTTTCGTCGAGGGCGAGGTCGATTTCGTGTGCATGGCGGGGTACAATCCGGCGCGCTACGTCAACGGCAAGCCTCCGGCGGGGCTCGACCTGCGGTTGATCGTCACCAACCTCGCGGTGCTCGACTTCGGCGGGCCGGAGCATCAGGTCCGGATCGTCTCGCTGCACCCCGGCGTGACGGCCGGGCAGGTGGAGGAGAATACCGGCTTTCCGCTCGCCCGGCCCGCCGGCGATATCCCCACCACCCCCGCACCGACGCCCGAGCAGCTGGCGCTGATCGCCGCGCTCGATCCGCACGGGATGCGGGCGAAGGTGTTCAAGGACGATCCGCCGGGCGACCCAGGGGCGGCGGCATGAGCGACCTGGTCGAGCCGCGCCAGGCCGAGATCGTCTACGAGACCGGCGAATCGGTGCGCTACGAGGTGGATGGCGCGGTCGCGCACGTCGTCATGAACCGGCCGGGCTTTAACAACGCCCAGAACAGCCAAATGACCTATGCGCTCGACGCCGCCTTCCGCCGCGCGGTGGACGATGACGCGGTGCGGGTGATCGTGCTGCGCGGCGAGGGCAAGCATTTCTCCGCCGGGCACGACATCGGCACGCCGGGCCGCGACGTGGCCGCATCATGGGATCGGCAGACGTTGACGCCCGATCACGCCAACAAGCCGGCCGCCGAGTTCCTCTACACCCGCGAGCATGAGGTGTATCTCGGCATGTGCCGCCGCTGGCGCGACATCCCCAAGCCGACGATCGCCGCGGTGCAGGGCGCGTGTGTCGCCGGCGGGCTGATGCTGGCCTGGGTGTGCGACCTGATCGTCGCGACCGACGATGCGTTCTTCCAGGACCCGGTCAATCGCATGGGCATCCCCGGCGTCGAGTATTTCGCGCACGGCTTCGAGCTGCCGCCGCGGGTCGCCAAGGAGTTCATCCTGCTCGGCGCGCGGATGCCGGCGGCGCGGGCGTATCAGTTCGGCATGGTCAACCAGCTGTCGACCCGCGACACGCTGCTCGCCGACGTCAAGGCGATGGCGGACGAGCTCGCGTCGCGGCCGCGGCTCGGCAATTGGCTGACCAAGCAGGCGCTCAACCACGTCGAGGACCTGCGCGGCAAGCGCACCGCGATGGACGCGGTGTTCCACATGCATCACTTCGCCCATGCGCAGAACGACCTGACCTCGACCAACAGCCTGGGTGGCCTCGACGCCCGATCGATGGCGGCGGCCAACAAGCAGGCGGCGGGCGAAGACTGATGGGCGAGCCGCTCCATACCGTCCTGGTTGAGCGGCTGGGCTGTCGCTGGCCGATCGTGCAGACCGCCATGGGTTGGGTGGCGGAGCCGAGCCTGGTGGTCGCCAGCAGCAACGCGGGGGCGTTCGGCTTCCTGGGTGCGGCGGTGATGACCCCGCCCGAGGCGCGCGAGAAGCTGTTGGCGGTACGGCGCGGCACCGACCGGCCGTTCGGCGTCAACTTCCACATGTTCCAGCCGGGCGCGAGCGCGATCGTCGACCTGATCGTCGCCAACAAGGACCAGGTCCGCGCCGTGTCGTTCGGACGCGGGCCGGACGCGGCGATGATCGGCCGGTTCAGGGATGCGGGCATCCTGTGCATCCCCACCGTCGGCGCGGTGAAACATGCGCACAAGATGGCCAAGCTGGGCGTCGACATGATCACCGTACAGGGCGGCGAGGGCGGCGGCCATACCGGCTCGGTGCCGACCACCGTCCTGCTGCCGCAGGTGCTCGACACGGTGCGGCTGCCGGTGATCGCCAGCGGCGGCTTCGCCGACGGGCGCGGGCTGGCGGCGGCGCTCGCTTATGGTGCGGTCGGCATCGCGATGGGCACGCGCTTCCTGCTGACGCAGGAGAGCCCGGTGCCGGCGAGCACCAAGGCCGCCTATCTCGACGCCACCACCGACGGCATCGTCGTCACCACCAAGCTGGATGGAATCCCGCAGCGGATGGTGCGGTCCAGGGCGATGGACCGCATCGAGCGCTCGGGGCCATGGAGCATGTGGCTGCGCGCGCTGGAGAGCGGCCGGCGGATGAAGGCGCAGACCGGTGCGTCATGGCCCGACATGCTCCGTTCCGCCCGCGGCATGACCGCGCATGGCGCGATGCCGCTCAAGCAGGCGATCATGGCCGCCAACACGCCGATGCTGATCCAGCGGGCGATGGTGCATGGCGATATCGAGCATGGCGTGATGGCGACGGGCACGGTCGGCGGCCGGATCGACGACCTGCCGACCTGCCAGGCGCTGGTTGATCGCGTCGTCGCCGAGGCGCACGACCGCCTCGCCGCGCTGGCCGCCTGAGGAGATCGCGATGCCGATCACCCTCACCGTGCGCGACCGGATCGCCGAGATCGTGTTCGACGTGCCGCCGGTCAACGCCTTTGACAGCGAGACCTGGAACGCGATCCCCGCGCTGCTGCGGCAGGCGAGCGAGGATGCCGGCGTCAACGTCGTGCTGATCCGTGCCGAGGGCCGCGGCTTCTGCGGCGGTGTCGACATCAAGGAGATGCAGGCGCATCCCGAGCGGATCACGCTGCTCAACCGCGGCAACTACCTGACCTTCAAGGCGGTGCGCGACTGCGCGGTGCCGGTAGTGGCGGCCGTGCACAATTTCGTGATCGGCGGCGGCATCGGCATCTGCGGCGCGTCCGACACGATCATCGCCGCCGACGACGCCTATTTCTCGCTGCCCGAGATCGATCGCGGCGCGATGGGCGGGGCGAGCCACCTGTCGCGGATGCTGCCGCTGCACAAGGTGCGCGCGGCCTTCTTCACCGGCGGCCGTATCCCGGCGCAGGAGGCCTATCGGCTCGGCGCGGTCGAGACGGTCGTGCCGCGCGCTGCCCTGCTCGACGAGGCGCGCGCCTTTTGTGCGGCGATCGCCAGCAAGAGCCGCACCGCGCTGGTGATCGCCAAGGAGGCGCTCAACGGGCTGGAGCCGCGCGACGTCGATCGCGGCTATCGCTGGGAACAGGGCTTCACCCTCGAAATGTACCTGCACGCCGACAGCCAGCGCGCGCGCGACGCCTTCGTCGAGACCGGGAAGGCGGCGTCGTTCTGATGGACCTGACCTACACGCCCGAGCAGGTCGCGTTCCGCGGCGAGGTGCGCGGCTGGCTGGAGGCGCATGTGCCTGCCGCGCCGCTGGAGCATTACGATGCCAGCCGCGCCGGCTTCGAGGCGCACCGCGCCTGGGAACGGACGCTGAAGTCGGGCGACTGGGGCATGGTCACTTGGCCCAAGGCCTATGGCGGGCGCGGGCTCGACCTGATCCAGTGGCTGATCTTCGAGGAGGAATATTACCGCGCCGGCGCTCCCGGCCGCGTCAACCAGAACGGCATCTTCCTGCTCGGGCCGACGCTGATCGAGTTCGGCACCGATGCGCAAAAGGCGCGGTTCCTGCCGGCGATGGCCAGCGGCGACGATATCTGGGCGCAGGCCTGGTCCGAGCCGCAGGCGGGCTCCGACCTGGCCGGCGTCCGCGCGACCGCGGTGCCGGACGGCGACGATTACGTGCTGAGCGGCCACAAGATCTGGTCGAGCCGTGCGGCGTTCGCCGACTGGGCGTTCGGCCTGTTCCGCGCGCCCGGCAGCGAGCGGCACCAGGGGTTGTCGCTGATCTTCTTCCCGCTGGATGCGCCCGGCGTGACGATCAACCCGATCCGCAAGATCAACGGCCATATAGGCTTTGCGGAGATCTTCCTCGACGAGGTGCGCGTGCCCGCCTTCAACCGGCTGGGCGACGAGGGCCAGGGCTGGCACATCTGCATGGCGACGGCGGGGTTCGAGCGTGGGCTGATGCTGCGCAGCCCGGCCCGCTATCAGGTCGCGGCGGCGAAGCTGGCGGACCTGTACCGCCGCCACGAAAACCGGGTCGACCCGGCGCTGAAGACGCAGGTGGCGCGCGCCTTCATGAACGCGGAGGCCTATGCCCTTTCGATTTACTCGACCGCGAGCCGGCTGATGGCGGGCGCGAAGATCGGGCCGGAGGCGAGCACCAACAAGATCTTCTGGTCGGAACTGGACATCCACCTTCACCAGACCGCGCTGGAGATACTTGGCCCGGCCGCCGAGCTGTTGCCCACAGCACCGCGCAATGGCGGCGAGGATGACTGGCTGGACGACTATATCTTCGCGCTCGCCGGTCCGATCTACGCCGGATCGAACGAGATTCAGCGCAACATCATCGCCGAGCGGATGCTCGGCCTGCCGCGCTGATGGACTTCACCCTGTCCGAAGAGCAGGCGATGTTCGCCGAGACCGCCAGGACGCTGCTGGCCGACACCTGCACGCCCGCACAGCTGCGCGAGCAGATGGCGCGGGGCGAGGCGCGCGAGCCCACGCGCTGGGCGGCGATCGTCGAGACCGGGCTGACGCTGGTGATGCTGCCCGAGGCTGCCGGCGGCATCGCGCTGTCCGAGGTCGACTTCGCCCAGATCGCGGAAACGGCGGGCTATGCCGCGTTGCCGGAGCCGCTGGTCGAGAGCGCCGGC
>NZ_CAHJXA010000011.1 GCF_903644135.1 Sphingomonas bacterium
GGCTGCGCAGCCGGCACCAGCGCGGCGATGCCGCTGGTCCACACCAGATGCTCCAGCAGATCGGCCGACAACAGGGCGATGGTGACGCCGGCGACCGTGCCGGCGGCGACACCGCCGACCGTAGGCAGGTGGCGGATCAGGAAGGAAAAGCGGGGGAACGCTGCCATATGCTACTCGTCGATCGGGGGCGGCAGAGCCGCTGGTAAAGCGGCTGATAACGCATAATATTTGACGACCAGTTACGCTCGCGCTCGACAAACGCCCGCGCGCGTTCGCGGCGCGCGTCCCAGCCGGAGCGATCGGCGAACAGGCCGGCCAGCGCCTCGGCGATCGCGGCGGGATCGTCGGGGCGGAACAGCGTGCCGGTGTCGCCCCAAGAATCATCGGCGCGAATCAGTTCGCGATGGCCGCCGACGTCCGATGCGGCGACGAGGCGGCGCTGCGCCATCGCTTCCAGCGGCTTGAGCGGCGTGACCAACTCGGTCAGCCGCATCGCCTTGCGCGGATAGGCGAGCACGTCGACCAGCCCGTAATAGCGCTCGACCTCCTCGTGCGGCACCCGGCCGACGAAGCGGATCGCCCCCGCCACCGGCGACGCCGCCGCCTGCGCCCGCAACGCCGCCGCCATCGGTCCACCGCCGACCAGCAGCAATCGTGCCCGCGGGCGGCGCGCAACCAGCGCCGGCATCGCCGCGATCAGGTCGTCGAGGCCCTCATAATCGTAGAAGCTGCCAATGAAACCGACCACGTCCGCGCCGTCCAGCCCCAGTTCGCTCGCGAGGGCAGCGTCGCGCAGCGGCGGCGCGCCGAACAACGTCAGGTCGACGCCGTTGGGCGACACCATCACCTTGGCGGCATCCACCCCTCGCGCCAGCAGGTCGCCGCGCAGCCCTTCGCAGATCACCGCCACGCCATCGGCGCGCGCTACCGCCCAGATCTCCAGCGCTCGAGTCGCGCGGTAGCGCAGCGATCCCTCCCGCCCCGTGCCGTTGCCGACCGCCGCATCCTCCCAGAACGCGCGGATCTCGTACACCAGCGGCAACTGCCGCCGCCGCGCAACGAGCAGCGCGGCGATCGCGTCGATGGCGGGGGAATGGGCGTGAAGGATGTCGGGCCGGAACAGATCAACCGCCCGGTCGATCGCCCGCGCGAACGCCCACAGGCCGCGCACCTCGCCGATCGCGCCGGCACGCTGCGGCGCGAGCGTGCGGTGGAAGCCGAGACCGTCGATCGTGTCGAACGCCGTCGTTCCGGCTGGTCCGCCGTCGCTCTGGCGCGGGCCGGTGACGGCGGCGACCGCCCAGCCCTGCGCCTGCTGCGCCTTCAGGATCGCGCGGGTGCGGAAGCTGTAGCCGCTCTGCAGCGGCAGGCCGTGGTCGAGGACGTGGAGGATACGCATCGCCCGAGCGTGCTACCCGAGCGGACTTAACGCGGCGTCAATCGCTGGCGGCTAGAACGGCAGCGGAGCCTGACGAGACCAGCCATGATCGACAATTTCGCGCTCCTCCTGACCCATTGCCTGATGCTGGTCGCGGCGTGGCGGCTGCTGCGCCGGCCGGACTTAGACCGCGAGGGTGCCGCACCTTTCGCCCGCTTCGGCCGCCGGCCCGGAACGCCGCCCGATGCATGACCTGCTGTTCATCGTCTTCCTCGGCGGCCTGTTCGCGATGGGGCTGCGGCGGCCGTTCCTGCTGATCCTCGCCTATGTCTATATCGACATCGTCTCGCCGCAGCGGCTGACCTATTACCTGCTCAACACTGTGCCGATCTCGCTGATCGCGGTGGTGATGGCGGTCGGCGGCTGGGCGCTGGCCGACGACAAGAGCGAACTGCGCATCGCGCCGCGCCAGGTGCTGATCGTGGTGCTGATGCTCTATTGCGGTCTCACCACCCTCACCGCCGATTTCCCGATCGACGCGCAGGACAAGTGGGAATGGGTGTGGAAGTCGCTCGCCTTCGGGGCGTTCCTGCCGTTCACGCTGCGCACCCGGCTGCGGATCGAGGCGCTGCTGCTGTTCATGGTGCTGTCGGCGGGCGCGATCATCATCGTCGGCGGGATCAAGACGGTGGTCACCCATGGCGGCGGCTATGGCGAGCTCGACCTGATGGTGAACAACAATTCGGGGATGTACGAGGGCTCGACCATATCGATGGCGGCAGTGGCGCTGATCCCGATCATCGCCTGGTTCGCGCGCTGGGGGACGGTGTTCCCGCCCAACTGGCGGGTGAAGGGGTTCGCGCTCGCGCTCGGCTTCGCTTGCCTGCTGATCCCGATCGGCACCTCGACCCGCACGGGCCTGGTCTGCATCGGCCTGCTGGCAGTGCTCGAACTGCGCAACGTCAAGCGCAAGCTGCTCTATTGTGTCGGCCTCGCGACGCTGGCGGGGGCGGCGGTGCCGTTCCTGCCCTCGGCGTTCACCGACCGGATGAGCACCATCAAGAGCTATCAAGCCGACGAATCGGCCTCGACGCGCATCGCGGTGTGGATGTGGACGCTGGATTACGCGAAGCAGCACCCGTTCGGCGGCGGCTTCTACGCCTTTCGCGGCAACCATCTGCGGTATGAGCTGAAGGCGGACGACGGCCATGGCGGCACCGCCGCCGCGCCGGAGCGGATCGCGGTCGACGAGGCGCGCGCCTGGCATAGCGCCTATTTCGAGATGCTGGGCGAGCAGGGCTATCCGGGGCTGCTACTGTGGCTGGCGATCAACCTTGCCGGGCTGGTGCGGATGGAGGTACTGCGCCGCCGCCTGCGCGACCGCACCTCGCCGCTGGGCTGGGCGTCCGCGCTGGCGGGGGCGCTGCAATCGGCGCAGCTGGTGTACATGCTCGGCGCTTCGTTCGTCGGCATCGCCTCCAACCCGTTCTTCTACATGCTGATCGGCACGCAGATCGGCCTCGACCTGTATGTCGCGCGGGTCGGGCGTCAGGGGATGGTGCCCGGTATCCGCCAGCGTACCATCGCGTCCGGGCCGGGCGCGCTGCCCGCCTGATCGCGACGGCCGGTGAGATTGCGGGCGCAACCAACATCGAGCCTCCTCGTTCTCCTTCCGAAATCAATCGGAGGAGAGCCGCCATGGCCGCCAAGGACACGCCGCAGGAAGTCGCCGACAAGTTCCTCGCCAAGCTGAAGGACAGCCCCTTTGTCATGATCGGGCTGGCGGACGGCCAGCATTCGGAGCCGATGAACGTCAAGACCGACGATGATCAGCCCAACACCCTGTTCGTCTTCTCCGCCCACACCAACCGCATCGCGTCGGGCGGCGAGGCGATGGCGCAGTTCGTCGGCAAGGGGCACGACTTCTTCGCCTGCCTGGCCGGCACCGTCAGCGAGGAGACCGACCGCGCGACATTCGACAAACTGTGGGACAACCGCGTCGAGGCATGGTTCCCGAACGGGAAGTCGGATGCGCGGCTCAACCGCTTCGACATCAGCTCCGCGGAATTGTGGGAGACCGATGTGTCGCTCGGCGGTCGGCTGAAGATGCTGTTCGGCGGGACCATCAAGCCCGAAGAATCGAGCAGCCACGCCAAGGTCGACTCGCTCGCCTAGGACTCTAAGCGGCCGCCCGATCCGGGCGGCCGCCTGTTCATGCGTGGGCGGTGATCCACTGCTCTACCACCGGCGCGATCAGGTTGCGCCAGCGCGATCCGTTGAAGATGCCGTAATGGCCGACCCCATCGGCCATGAAGTACCGCTTCTTGTCCTCCGGCAGCGCCGTGGCGATGGTGAGCGCCGCCTTGGTCTGGCCAAGCCCCGAGATGTCGTCCCGCTCGCCCTCGATCGCCAGGAGCGCGACGTCGGTGATCGCCGCCGGGTCGACCAGCCGGCCACGATGGGTCATCTCACCCTTGGGCAGGGCGTGGCGCTGGAACACCACGTCGATCGTCTGGAGGTAGAACTCCGCCGCCATGTCGCAGACCGAGCGATACTCGTCATAGAAGGCCTTGGTCGCGGCCGCACCGTCGGCATCGCCCTGCACCAGATGGCGGAACATGCCCCAATGGCTCATCATGTGGCTGCCGAGGTTCATCGACAGGAAGCCGGTCAGCTGCAGGAAACCCGGATAGACGCGGCGTCCCGCCCCCGCATAGCCCGGCGGCACGGTCTGGATCACGTTCTGCTCGAACCATGAGAAGGGGCGCTTGGTGGCGAGGGTGTTGACCGCGGTTGGTGCCTCGCGCGTGTCGATCGGGCCGCCCATCAACGTCAGCGTGCGCGGGCGGCAGGGATGGGCGTCGGCGCTCATCAACGCGGCGGCGGCGTAGCACGGCACCGATGGCTGGCAGACCGCCAGCATGTGCGCGCCCGGCCCAATCTGCTCCAGGAACGCGACAAGATAGTCGATGTAATCGTCGAGGTCGAAGCGCCCCTCGGCCAGCGACACGTCGCGCGCGTCACGCCAGTCGGTGATGTGGACATCGGCGAACGGCAGCATCCGCTCGACCGTGCCGCGCAGCAGCGTCGCGTAATGGCCCGACATCGGCGCGACGATCAGCAGCTTGGGACCGCCCTCGACACCCTCGCGCACGAAGCGCTTGAGCTGGCCGAACGGCCGGCGCAGCACCACCTCCTCGCGCACCGCGACTTCGCGGCCATCGACGGTAACATGCTGAAACCCGAAGGCGGGCTTGCCACGCAAGGCGGCAGCATGGGCGAACACCTCCAACGCCGACGCCATCTCGGCACTGCCGGTCCAGTAGGAAAACGGGTTGGCGGGATTGTGGAGCAGGTCCGCGCCGATATTCGCCATCGCGCTGGCACCGGCGAGCATCGAGCGTTGCAATTCATAGGTCTGATACAGCATGGCCGGGCCGTACCGCAAAAGTGTTGCAATGTCTTGCTGTTGCGGTCGGCCTCGCACGGGCGCGCCCGCCGACGTTGAGCGCCGCCGCCGCGGCTGCTAGGCGGCGGCATGGCCCAACCCTCTCCGACGCCTGACCCGCGACCGCCCCGCCGGCTCGGCGACCTGGCGATGGTGTGGGGCCATGCCCGCCGCTATCCGCGCCAAGTGGTCACCGCCGGGCTGGCGCTGATCGTCACCTCGGGCGCGACGATCGGCATCCCGTACAGCTTCAAGCGGATCATCGACCGCGGCTTCGGTCCCGAGACGCAGGGCGGTGGCGGCATCAGCGTCGCCTCCTCGTTCCATTTCATGCTGATGATCGTGGCGGTGCTCGCCGTCGCGACCGCGATCCGCTTCTACTATGTGTCCTGGCTCGGCGAGCGGGTGGTCGCCGATATCCGCGAGGAGGTGCAGGCCAACCTGATCCGCCTCAGCCCGCGTTTCTTCGAGGAGAACCGCCCGGCCGAGATCGCCTCGCGCCTCACCTCCGACACCACGCTGATCGAACAGGTGGTCGGCTCGTCGGTGTCGATCGTGCTGCGCAACAGCTTCACCAGCGTCGGCGGGCTGGTCTACCTGTTCGCGATCTCGCCCAAGCTGGCCGGGCTGCTACTGCTCGGCATCCCCGTCATCATCGCGCCGATCGCGCTGCTCGGCAGGCGGGTGCGCGGGTTCAGCCGAGCGTCGCAGGACCGCATCGCCGATGTCGGCGCGATCGTGTCGGAAACGCTTGGCGCGATGCGCATCGTGCAGGCGTTCGGGCAGGAGGGCCGCGAGGCGGCGCGCTTCGCCGCCGCGGTCGAGGCGACGTTCGGCGCGGCCCGACGCCGCATCCTGCTGCGCGCGATCATGACCGCGATCGTCATCGGGCTGGTGTTCGGCTCGATCACCCTGGTGTTGTGGCAGGGCGCGAGCGACGTCGCGGCGGGACGGCTGAGCGGCGGCTCGATCGCGGCGTTCGTCATCACCGGCGGCATCGTCGCCGGCGCGTTCGGCGCGCTGACCGAGGTATACGGCGACCTGCTACGCGGGGCCGGTGCCGCCGAGCGGCTGGGCGAACTGCTCGCCGAGCGGCCGGAGATCGCCGCGCCGGTGCCGGCGACGCCGCTGCCGCTGCCGGCGCGCGGCGCATTGTCGTTCGAGGGGGTGCGCTTCCGCTATCCGACCCGGCCGGAGGTCGCGGCGATCAACGACCTGATCCTCGCCATCCATCCCGGCGAGACCGTCGCCGTCGTCGGTCCGTCGGGGGCCGGCAAGTCGACGCTGTTCCAGCTCGCCGAGCGCTTCTACGACCCCGAGGGCGGCCGCGTGACCCTGGATGGCGTCGACCTGCGCGATGCCGACCCGGCCGCCGTCCGCGCGCGCATCGCGATGGTGCCGCAGGAGACGGTGATCTTCGGCGCTTCGGCGCGCGACAATCTGCGCTATGGCCGCTGGGAGGCCAGCGACGCGGAGCTTTGGGCCGCCGCCGAAGCCGCCAACGCCGCCGAGTTCCTGGGCAAGCTGCCCGGCGGTCTCGACACCTTCCTGGGCGAGGGCGGCGCGCGGCTGTCGGGTGGCCAGCGGCAGCGCATCACCATCGCCCGCGCGCTGCTGCGCGATGCGCCGCTGCTGCTGCTCGACGAGGCGACCAGCGCGCTCGACGCCGAGAGCGAGCAATTGGTCCAGCAGGCGCTCGAACGGCTGATGGCGGAGCGCACGACCCTGGTCATCGCCCACCGCCTCGCCACCGTCCGCGCCGCCGGCCGCATCGTCGTCATGGACGAGGGCCGCGTCGTCGAGGAGGGCAGCCACGCCCAGCTGATCGGCCGTAACGGCCTCTACGCGCGCCTCGCCAGCCTGCAGTTCAGCGAGGCGGCTTGACGCTCGATACTACGCGGGCGCGATGGATGCGGCGCGAAGTTGACGGAGTGCACCACTCCAGCAGTCCGGCAGCGGCAACGGTCGCAGCGGGAGCGCTGTGGGTGCTCCGCTACTGGATCGCCTACGGACTCCACCTGCGCAGCCCGCCGCATTGGTCAGCGTGGGCCGATCAGGGGCTATATCTGGAGTCCGCCACCGCCTTCGCCCATGCGGACCTCGCCGTCGTCCATCACTGGTATCCGCTCGCCTATGCTTTGCTCGCGGCACCTTTCACGACGATCGTGTCCGGCGATCCCTTCTTCCTGCCCGACCTGCTGTTGTTCGGCGGCCTGTTCTACTCGCTCGCCGCGGTAGCGAAGGCCTTCGATATCGGTCCATGGACGACGCTGCTGATCCTGATCGCCACGACGCTGGTCGTCGATCGGACGAGCGAGCTATGGCTGATCCCATGGACCACCAACCTGTCGGCGGCATTGGCATGGGCCGGGTTCGCGCTGGTGGTGCGGATCGTCCATCCCGCCACGCCTGACGATCAGACCTGGCGCGCCGAAGCCGCGCTGGGGCTGGTCGCGGCAGCGTTGCCGGCGGCGCGTCCCATCGACGCGATGCTCTCCGCGATCCTGGTCCTCACGGCCGGCGTTGCGCTGTGGCGTCAGCGCCGCCTGACGATCGGCCGGATCGGGCACGTCGCAGCGGGGACGCTGGTGGTCGTCATCCCCTATGGTGCCCTGTACCTGTCGATCTATGGCCCTGCTCCCACGCGGTACATGGTCGAACTGTCGCGGCAGGGCTTCGCCTTGGGCGATCTGCCGTGGAAGGCATACGTCGTGCTGGTCACGGCCAAGCCCTGGTTTCCGCAGGCGCCGTCGATGATCGAGGAACTGCCGTGGCTGATCGTCGGCGTGGCGGGATTGCTGCTGGCGGCGATGCGGTCGCCGCGGGGTAGCCGGCGGCGGTTCGTCCTCGGCCTGTTCGGCGCGATGGCGGTGCCGTACACGCTACTGTTCCTCGCCTATACCGACCTGCAGCCCAGCGGGTTGTGGCGCTTCAACAACGCGCATTATTTCAAGTGGATGATGCCGTTCGTCGGCATAGGTGCCTGGCTATGGGCCGGGTCGATCATCACCGGCAGGCAGCGCTGGCTGGCCGTGCTGCTGGCCGTAGTGGTGACGCTGCCGGCGTTCGTCCGCATCCTGCCCCGGCCGGTGGAGGACGGCGTTCCCGCTCGCCTGCTGATCTTCAAGGGCCGCACCGATCGCGACTGGGACGAGGCCTATTTCGCGAAGAGCGTCATCGTCGATAGCCGTGGCGCGTTGCACAACGTCCAGCAGTTTCACCAGCTTCCCGACGCCGGGGGCGAGCGCGCGGTCGCGATCACCCGCCTGTTCGCATCGTCGCCGACCCGCAGCGACCCGCGCGAACGGGCTGCCGACCGGTCAGGGCAGAAGCCCGTCGCGCGATTCGGAGAGACGATCAGCCTGGGACTGCCGTGCTGGTTCCCTCAGCGGGCCTGCGAGCTTGCCGACCCGCGCTAGCGATCAGCGCCGCCGTCCCTGGTGGCGGATGTTGGCCGGCCGGCCGCGCCGCTGCATCACCCGATCACCCCGCGCCGGTGGTGCGGCTCCCTTGCCCTCCGGCAGCTCGAAGCGCAGCGCTCCCGATATCGGATTGGCGTCGGCAAGGCGCAGATCGAGCCGCTGGCCGAGCGCATATCGGTCGCCGCTGGTCTCACCGGTCAGCGTCCGCGCCGCCTCGTCGAAGCGGAAATACTCGCCGCCCAGATCGCGCACCGGCATCAGCCCGTCGCCACCGATCCCCGCGACGGTGGCGAAGAAACCGAAATTGGTGACGCCGGTGATCCGCGCCTCCACCGTCTCGCCAACCCGTTCCGACAGGAAAGCGGCGACATAGCGGTCGATCGTGTCACGCTCGGCCTCCATCGCGCGGCGTTCCAGGCCGCTGATCGCCTGGCCGATCCGCTCCATCCCTTCCGCCTCACCGGTGGTCAGCGCGCCCTCGCCAAGGTCGTACGCCCGCGCCAGCGAGCGATGGACGAGGAGATCGGCATAGCGGCGGATCGGCGAGGTGAAATGCGCGTAGCTGCCCAGCGCCAGCCCGAAATGGCCCTGATTGGCCGGCGCGTAATAGGCCTGGGTCTGGGTGCGCAGCACCTGCTCCATCACCTGCGGCCGGTAATCGGCCTCACCGATGCGGTCGAGGACATGGTTGAACGTCGCCGGGCGGATCACCTGGCCCAGCGCGAAAGCGACGCCAAACGTCTCCAGATACTCCTTGAGCGCGACCAGCTTCTCGCGGCTCGGCGGCTCGTGGACGCGGTACATCACCGGCGCGCGCTTCGCCTCCAGCGCCTTGGCGGCGGCGACGTTGGCGGCGATCATATAGTCCTCGATCAGGCGATGCGCGTCGAGTCGCTCGCGCGGCGCGACCGACATGATCCGGCCTTGCTCGTCGAGCACCACCCGCCGCTCGGGCAGGTCGAGGTCGAGCGGCGCGCGTCCGTCACGTGCCTTGGCGAGCGCGCGCCAGCAGGCCCAGAGTGGCCGCAACGCGTCGATCATCGGCCCGGCTTGGGCGTCGATCGCCGCCTGCGCATCCTCGTATGCGATGTTGGCAGCAAGGCGAACGACCGCCCGCGTGAACCGCCAGCTCTTCAGCGCTCCCGACGCCGCGATGGTCAGGTGACACACCAGCGCCGCGCGGTCCTCGCCCTCGACCAGCGAGCAGACGTGCGCCGACAGGATCTCCGGCAGCATCGGCACGACGCGGTCGGGGAAGTAGACGCTGTTGCCCCGGCTGCGCGCCTCGCGATCGAGTGCCGAGCCGGGGCGGACATAGAAGGATACGTCGGCGATGGCGACGATCGCCCGCCAGCCGCCGGGATTGGCGGGATCGTCGTCGGGTGCGGCCCAGACCGCGTCGTCATGGTCGCGCGCGTCGACCGGATCGATCGCGACGATCGGCAGGTGGCGGAGGTCTTCACGGCCTTCCCCCAGCGGCAGCGCCGCCACCCGCTCCGCCTCCGCCAGAGTCTCCGCCGCAAATCGGTCTGGGATGCCGTGCTTGTGGATCGCGATCAGCGAGAAGGCACGCGGCGCGAACGGATCGCCCAGTCGTTGCACCACCCGCGCGGTGATCCGGGGTGGCCGCCCTGCTTTTTCCGCCAGCACCAGGTCGCCGGGGCCGGCATCGCCGGCGTCCGACACGGGATATTCACGCCGCTCCTTCTTGTCGACGCCGGTGAGCCAGAGGCGATCGCCTTCCCCGCGCAGCACCCCGAGCAGCTGCTCCGACGAGGGCGCGAGCACCTTCATGGGATGCGCGATCCAGCCGCTCCCCGCCTCTTCGGTCCGCGCCAGCACCCGCTCGCCGATGCCGAGCGCCCCGCGCTTGCGCTCGCGTATCCGCAACCGCGGCGGCGGCGTCTCCGCCTCCCAGCGATCGGGCACCGCCCAGACGTTGCCGCCGTCGTCGATGTCGGCGACGCGTAGCACCGTCACCTTGGGCAGACCGCCCATCTGGTGGAAGGCGCGGCCCGGCGCGGAGTCGATCAGTCCCTCGTCGGCCATGTCCTTGAGCAGCGCCTTGAGCGCGATCTTGTCCTGCGCGTGCAGGCCGAAGGCGCGAACGATCTCGCGCTTGCCGGCGGGCTGGTCCGACGTGGTGATGAAATCGAGGATCTGTTGCCGGTTAGGCAGGCCGGGCGGCGGAGGTTTGGGCACGACCGGCGGATAGAGCGTCCTAGCTTCGCCGTCACGCGCTTAGCCTGCACGCTGCAATCCTGCCGGAGCCGAAATGAACCTTCATCGGCTCCACGCATTATCGCGGCTCCTAACAAGGAGTGTGTACCATGAAGAACAAGATCGCCGCCGCGTTGTTGGTGGCCGTCGTCGCGACCCCGGTCGCCCTGCCCACCGCCGCCGTCGCCCAGCAATGGCATGGCGACCAGGACGGCAATTGGGACCCCGCCCCGCGCTATCGCGACAAGAATTACGGCCGGCCGCTGAACGAGAACGACCGCGTCTATCGCGGAAGCGACGGCCGGACCTATTGCAAGCGCTCCAACGGCACGACCGGGCTGGTGCTCGGCGCGGTCGGCGGCGGCCTGATCGGCAATGCACTGGGCGGCGGCACGCTTGGGACTCTGCTGGGGGCTGGCGGCGGCGCGCTGTTGGGCAAGAACCTTGATCAGAAGCACGAGGACTCGCAGAACCGCAAGAACGGCTATTACTGCCGCTGACCCGACCCGCCCGCGCCTTTAATACGCGCGGGCGACCAGGATGCGCTCGACCGCCGGCTCGCCGGTGAAGAAGCAGGTGCCCTCCACCGGAGCGGCGCCTGCTGGCGCGTTGCGGATGGTGAGCTTGAGCGCCTTGAGCCGCTCGACCACTTGATCAAGCACCACTCCGGTGGGTTTCGCCCAGGCGAGTTCCACCCAGCCCGGTGCCTGGCGCGCATCGGCGAAGAACGCCTCCAAGGCGGCCATGTCGGTCACGTCGCGCGCGATATTGGCGTCCAGCTTAGCACGTGCTTCGCCATGAAGGCTGGCCTGCACTTCGCTCAGCAACTCGGCGACCTGCGCAACGAACGCATCGACCGGCGTAATGATGGACCGGATCTTGCCAGCCTCGTTGTAGAGCTGATCGCGCCGGAACCATGAGACGTTGCCTCCCGCCATATCGCGCGGGCCGACCTCAACGATCAGCGGTGCGCCTTTCTTGACCCAGCCCCAGCGCTTGGTCGCGGCCTTGGCCGGTTTGAGGTCGAGCAACGCCCGCACCGGCTCGCCGAACGCCGACAGCGCGGCGAGGCTCGTCTGCAGCGCCTTGCAATAGTCGACCAGCGCCGCGTCCTCGGGCCCGTCGCGCAGCATCGGCACGATCACCACCTGCCACGGCGCGATGCGCGGCGGGCAGCGCAGGCCGTCATCATCGCCGTGCACCATGATGACCCCGCCGATCATCCGCGTCGACACGCCCCAGCTGGTGGTGTTGGCCAGCTCGAACTGCCCCTCGGCATTCTGGAAGCGGATGTTCTGCGCGGCGGCGAAGTTGGTGCCGAGAAAATGGCTGGTGCCCGCCTGCAACGCCTTGCCGTCCTGCATCATCGCCTCGATCGACCAGGTCTCGACCGCGCCGGGGAAGCGCTCGTTCTCGGGCTTCTCGCCGGCAACGACCGGCAGCGCCAGACAGTCCTCGGCGAAGCCGCGGTACACCTCGAGCATCCGCAGCGTCTCCTCGCGCGCCTCGGCGGCGGTGGCGTGGGCGGTATGCCCCTCCTGCCACAGGAACTCGCTGGTACGCAGGAACATGCGGGTGCGCATCTCCCAGCGCACGACATTGGCCCATTGGTTGATCAGCACCGGCAGGTCGCGCCACGACTGCACCCAGCGGGCGAAGGCGGCACCGATCACCGTCTCCGAAGTTGGCCGTACCACCAGCGGCTCCTCCAGCTTGGCGGCGGGATCAGGAATCAGGCCGCCCTTCCCGTCGCCGATCAGGCGGTGGTGGGTGACGACCGCCATCTCCTTGGCGAAACCGTCGACATGGCTCGCCTCCTTCTCGAAATAGGATAGCGGGATGAACAGCGGGAAGTAGCAATTCTCGTGACCGGTCGCCTTGATCCGGTCGTCGAGCAGGCGCTGGATGCGCTCCCAGATGCCATAGCCCCAGGGGCGAATGACCATGCAGCCGCGAACGCCGCTCTCCTCGGCCAGGTCGGCCTCGGCGATGACCGCCTGGTACCAGGCGGCGAAATCCTGTTCGCGGGTGATGGGCAGCGCGTGCTTGATGGCCATGGCGGGCGGATAGCCATTGCCGGCGCGCGCGTCACCCCATGCCGGCATTCGCCGCGCGCGAGCGGGCGACCAGCCGGCTGCCGCGCAGGTACATCTCGATCCGCATCGCCGCAAAGGTGCCGAGCGCCAGCCCGAGCAACGCGTCGGTCAGGCTGGCGACGTCGAGATGCGCCGCCTGCCCGGCCCCGCGCGCCACGATCTTCGCGCCGACCAGCACCAGCAGGATCAGCATCCCGAGCGGCGACGCCTTCTGGTTGAGGGCGTGGGTGGCGGGATCGACATGGATCGTCACCGTCTTGCCGCGATACCAGCCCAGCACGCAGCCGATCGTTAGCCCCGCCAGCGCGATCGCCCAGCCGATCGGCGTCGGCGGGTTGGCGACGAACGACGCCGCCACAACGACGAGGTAGATCGCCGGGACGATCCACAGTTGTTCCAGCTTCAGCGGCCGCAGCTGCGACATGCGGCGCACGCGAAGGGCGAAGATCACAACGAACACCACCAGCGGGATCAGATACTGGCCGATGCCGCCTGGTTGAACCACTTGCCCGTGCATGATCGCTCCTTCCGCAGATGGAGCGTATTAGCTCAGTAGCACAGTGCCGGCAAGCCTACTCCGCCGCCTCCGCCACCGCCGCCGGCTCCTTCCACACCAGCACCGGCCTGCGCGCCGCCAGCGTCTCGTCGAGGCGCGCACGCGGGGCGAAATGGGGTGCGGTCTTCAGCGTCTCGTCGCCTGCCCTGGCCCGCTGCGCCACGGACCGCAACGCGCCGATGAACTGGTCGAGCGACGCCTTCGACTCGGTCTCGGTCGGTTCGACCAGCATCGCGCCATGGACGACGAGCGGGAAATACACCGTCATCGGATGGAAGCCCTCGTCGATCAGCCCCTTGGCAATGTCGATGGTCGAAAAGCCTTGCGCCAACCCGGCGTCGCTGAAGATCGCCTCGTGCATGCACGGTCCCGAGCCAGCGAACGGCGCGTCCAGCGTGTCCTCCAGCGAGCGCAGGACATAGTTGGCGTTGAGCACCGCATCCTCCGCGACCTGCTTCAGGCCGTCGGCCCCATGGCTGAGGATGTAGGTCAGCGCGCGCGTGAACATCCCCATCTGGCCATGGAAAGCGGTCATGCGGCCGAAGGGGGTGACGGCACCGTCATAATGCTCGGCCGAGAAGGCATCGGCATTGTCCTCCTCGACGAGGTGGACGTGCCCGTCCGCCGTGCGCGCGGTGTAGGGCAGCGGCCCGAACGGGCTCAGCGCCGCCGACAGCACCACCGGTCCCGACCCCGGCCCGCCACCGCCATGCGGGGTGGAGAAGGTCTTGTGGAGGTTGATGTGCATGGCATCGACGCCAAGGTCGCCGGGCCGGACCCGGCCGACGATCGCGTTGAAATTGGCACCGTCGCAATAGACATAGCCGCCGGCGGCATGAACGGCGTCGCTGATCGCCTTCAGGTCGCGCTCGAACAGCCCGCAGGTGTTGGGATTGGTGATCATCACCCCCGCGACGTCAGGGCCGAGCCGCGCCGTCAGCGCAGCAAGATCAACGCGGCCCTCCGCCGTCGCGGGAATATCCTCGACCTGAAAGCCGGCAAAGGCGGCGGTGGCGGGATTGGTGCCGTGCGCGCTCTCGGGCACCAGAATGACGCGGCGCTTCTCGCCCCGCGCCTCCAGCGCCGCCTTGATGCACAGGATACCGCACAACTCACCATGCGCGCCCGCCTTGGGGGTCATGGCGACGCCGTGCATCCCCGTCAGCCTGATCAGCCACATCGCCAGCTCGTTGATGACGCCAAGCGCGCCTTGCACCGTGTCGACCGGCTGCAGCGGGTGGATGTCGGCAAATCCCGGCAGCCGCGCCATCTTCTCGTTGAGGCGCGGGTTATGCTTCATCGTGCACGAGCCGAGCGGGAACAGGCCGAGGTCGATGGCGTAGTTCTGGCGGCTGAGGCGGGTATAATGGCGCACCGTCTCTGGCTCCGACAGGCCGGGCAGGCCGATCGGGGCTTTGCGGGTCAGCCCGCCGAGCCGGTCGTGGTGCACGTCGCCATCGGCGAAGTCGACGCCGGTGGTGCGCTCGTCGCCGATCTCGAAGATCAGCGGCTCCTCCAGCATCAGCGCGCGGTTGCCGGTAAAGGTCGCGGGTGCGTCGGTCTTGCCGGGCGTGATCTCGGGACGCCAGCCGCTCTGGTTGATGGTCATGCTATTACCTCCGCAAGCGCGCTCGCCAATGCCTCGACATTCTCGGGCGTGGTCGTCTCCGTCACCGCAACCACCAGCCCGTTCGCCAACCCCGCCTCGCCCGGGTAGAGCCGCCCCAGCGACACCCCCGCCAGCACGCCGCGCTCCGCCAGGGTGCGGACGACCGGTCGCGCCTCCTGCCCCAGGTCGAGCGTGAACTCGTTGAAGAAGCTGTCGTTGACCAGCCGCACACCCGGCACCTGGGCGAGGCGCTTGGCCGCGTGGCAGGCGCCCGCGTGGTTAAGGCCCGCCAGCCGCCGCAGCCCTGCCTCGCCCAGCAACGTCATGTGAACCGAGAAGGCGAGCGCACACAGGCCGGAGTTGGTGCAGATGTTGCTGGTCGCCTTCTCGCGCCGGATATGCTGCTCGCGCGTCGACAGCGTAAGGACGAAGCCGCGCTTGCCATCGGCGTCGACCGTCTCGCCGCACAGCCGGCCCGGCATCTGGCGCACGTATTTCTCCTTGCAGCCGAACAGGCCGACATAGGGACCGCCGAATTGCAGCCCGACGCCGATCGACTGGCCCTCGCCGACGACGATGTCGGCGTCCATCTCGCCCGGCGATTTCAGCGCGCCCATCGCTACCGGCTCGGTCACCACCGCGATCAGCAGCGCCTTTTTGGCGTGGCAGGCATCGGCAAGCGGCTGGAGGTCGGCGATACGGCCGAGGATGTCGGGATACTGGACGACGACGCAGCTGGTATCGTCGTCGATCCCGGCGATCAGCCGGTCGATATCGGTCTCGGCGACCAGCCAGGGCGCGGTCGTGTCGAGGACATCACCGGTATATTTCGCCATCGTTTTCGCGACGGCGACATAATGCGGGTGCAGCCCCGCCGACAGGATCGCCTTACCCCGCCGGGTAATCCGCCGCGCCATGCCGATCGCCTCCCAGCAGGCGGTCGAGCCGTCGTACATGCTGGCATTAGCGACGTTGGTGCCGAGCAGCCGCGCAACCTGCGTCTGGAACTCGAACAGCATCTGCAGCGTGCCCTGCGCAATCTCGGGCTGATAGGGCGTGTAGGCGGTCAGGAACTCGCCGCGCTGGATCAGGTGGTCGACGCTGGCGGGGACGTGGTGGCGGTACGCGCCGCAACCTAGGAAGAAGGGCACCTCCCCCGCCACCATGTTCTGCCGTGCGAGCGCGGTCATGTGCCGCTCGACCGACAGCTCCGTGGCGTGGAGCGGTAGCCCCTCGATCGACCCGGTGAGCCGCGCCGCCTCCGGCACATCGGCGAACAGCGCGTCGATGTTGGTCGCGCCGATGACGCCGAGCATCGCCTCGCGGTCGGCTGGGGTCAGCGGGAGGTAGCGCATCAGGCGGGTTTCCTCATGGTGAAGCGCAGGCGGACATAGTCGGCCACCCAGCCATCGGCGGTCTTGAGCTCGGGCGCGGTGCGGCGCTCGATCGCCTCGGCGATTAGCGCCTGCTCGTCGGCAGGGATGCCGTCGATATCCATCAGGCCGGAGCGAAAGGTCGTAACCCAGCCGGCGACGCCAGTCGGCAGCGGCGTCGGCCGCGGGATCAGCTGCGCCTCGATGGCGACGAAGCCGGCCGCCGCATAGGTGTCAGTGAAGTCGGCGACAGTCGGATACCAGTGCGTGTCCTGCGCACGGATGGCGTGGCCGCGCTCGGCAAGCACCGCATGAACCGCGCGCCAGATCGCGGCGACGTTGCCATGACCGCCCATCTCGCCGACGAAACGCCCGCTCGGCTTCAGCGCCGCGAACGCCCCGCGGGCGACGCCGGCCTTGTCGAGCATCCAATGCAGCGCGGCGTTTGAGAAGCCGGCGTCGAACTCGGGCCCGAACGCCAGCGCCTGGCAGTCCTGCACCCGCGCATCGAGCCCCTTGGCGACCGCCGCCTCGACCATCGCCGGCGACGCATCGACGCCGACCACCTGCGCCCCGGCGTCGACGATCCGCTGCGTCAGCACCCCGTCGCCGCAGCCGATGTCGAGGATCCGTTCACCGGCTTGCGGCGCGAGCAGGTCGAGCACCGGCGCGCCCATCGCCGGCACGAACGCGGCGTTGGCGGCATAGGCCTTGGGATCCCAGCGCGAGGCGGCGTTGACCGTCACAGCCCCGCTCTCACAGCTTGGCGACGAACGCCTCGTAGGCGGCCTCGTCCATCAGCTCGCCGAGTTCGTCGGGGTCGGTCAGGGTGAGCTTGAACAGCCAGCCTTCGCTCTCGGGGTCGCCATTGACCAGCGCCGGCTCGTCGGCGAGCGCGGCGTTGCCTTCGATGACGGTGCCCGACACCGGCGAATAGACGTCGCTGGCGGCCTTGACCGACTCGACGACCGCCGCCTCGTCGCCCTTGCTCAGCTGCTTGCCCTCGTCGGGCACGTCGACGAACACAATGTCGCCGAGCTGGCCCTGCGCATAGTCGCTGATGCCGACGGTGCCGATCTCGCCATCGACGTCGACCCATTCATGATCTTCGGTGAAGTAACGGCTCATGACTTGCCTCCTGCGCGGACATAGCGGTGGGGAACGAACGGCAGCGCGGTGACGATGCCGGTGTGGAGCTTGCCGCGCTGAACCATCCTCACGCGCGTGCCCGGTGCGGCCATGGCGGCCGGGACATAGGCCATGGCGATGGCCGCGCCGACGCTGGGCGCGAAGCCGCCGCTGGTGACGCGGCCGACCTCGCTGTCCTCGTCGTCGACCACCGCCGCGCCCTCGCGCACCGGCTGGCGACCCTCGACCAGCAGGCCGACCCGCCTGACGACCGGTCCCGTCGCATGCTCGGCGAGGATGCGTTCCGCCCCGATGAAGTCGGCCGCCTCGCGCCGGCGCCTGGACAGCGCGAACCCCAGATCGGCCATCACCGGCGTCGTCTCGGCATCGAGATCGTGACCATAGAGCGGCAGCCCCGCTTCCAGCCGCAGCGAATCGCGCGCGCCGAGACCGATTGGCTTGACCTCCGGCTGGGCAGCGATCGCGTCGGCAAAGGCAGCCGCCGCCTCGCCGGGCAGCGATGTCTCGAACCCGTCCTCGCCGGTATAGCCCGACCGGCTGATCCACAGCCGATGCCCCTGCCAGTCGAACCCGGCGGCGGTCATGAAGGTCAGCGTCGCGACGCCAGGCACCAGCCGCGCCAGCGCGTCGACCGCCTCCGGCCCCTGCACCGCCAGCAGCGCCGCCTCGTCCATCAGGTTGAGCGTCACCTCGTCGGGAATGACGTCGAGCAGGGCGGCGATGTCATCATATTTGGTCGCGCCGTTGACGACGACGTACAGTTCCTCGCCTCGCCGCGTGACCATCAGGTCGTCGAGGATGCCGCCCCCCTCACCGAGCAGCAGCGAATAGCGCATCCGCCCGTCGCCCAGCCCGGTCACGTCGCCGGGCAGCACCTGCTCCAGCGCCTTCGCCGCGCCTTCGCCGGTAAAAACCAGCTGGCCCATATGGCTGACATCGAACAGCCCGGCATGGCTGCGGCACCACAGATGCTCGGCCATGATCCCCTCATACTGGACGGGCATCTCATAGCCGGCGAACGGCACCATGCGGCCGCCGCGGGCGCGATGCCAGGCGTCGAGCGGCAGCAGCTGGGGTGCTGGCTCGCCCTCCGCATCGAGCGGGTCGAGAGCGGCATCGTCCTGGATCGCTTGGCTCATCGCACCGTCCTCACAAAGGGGTGACCGCCGGCCTATGGCCATGTCGGTCGGAACCCCCTCTGTCACGGGACCTGAGAGCTTTCGCAGCGGGCGGTGCCCGCGCTTACCCCTTCGGTGGCCGGCGGCTGCAAGCCATCGGCGCTTTCCAAAGTGTCGTAGCCCCGCGCGGTCCTGGGTACCTGAGAGATTCCGGGGTGGTTGCTCCTTCGGCGGCACCATCGCCTGAAAGGCGTGGCGCTACTCTCCCGCGCATGGCCTATCCCGGTTGCCCGGCATCGACTGCCAAGTCCTGACCCGGCGATGCGCCGGAGTCAACGCCGCATCAGCGAGTGGCGTTATACTTCAACTGTGCGTCGGTGAGCTGGAAGCCGACCAGCGCCTCGAAGCTGGCGGTCAGCACCGCCTGGCGCACCTCGGGCCGGGTCAGCGGGTCGGTGGCGGCATCGGTGTCGCCCGCCTTGCGCTTCTCCGTCAGCTTGCGGCGCACCGCGTCGGGCAGGGTCGCGGCGGCGCGGTTGATCGAGCTGGCGGCCTGCCCCGACGCCTGGGTGCGGGTGCGGCCGGCGTCGAAATGGATCGCGACATGGCCGATCCGCTTGGCCACCACCTCCGTCCCGCCGCGCACGACGGTGAGGAAGAAGGGCAAGGTCACGTCACGCGGCGCGTCGGCGCGGACGCGCGATGCGATCACGTCGAAGGTGACGGCGGTCTGCACCTGATCGCCACCCTCGTCGCAGGTCGAGCGCAGGTTGGTGATCGACGCCTGCACGTCGATCGCGCTGGCGTCATGGCTGGTGGCGGGATCGAACAGCGTCAGGTCGCCGGTCTGAGCGGGGATCGCGACCTGGGGGCAGGCGCTGCGCACGGCGGTGATGCCGCCTGTCTCGTCGACCTCGCCACCATGAGCGCAACCCGCAAGCGCGAGCGCGCCGAGCAGAACAATCGGGCCGGCGGTGATCCAAGTCTTCACGGGGGAACGCTACCTTTGCAACAAGCGCGATGGGCCGCGACGGCGGCAACCAGGGACGCGGCACCATAGGAACCGGCTTTGCCCGGCGCAAGCAATCGCGTAGAGGTGGGGCATGGACCACGCGCCCGCCCCGACCCTCGCTCCCGTCCCCTTGCCGGCCGCCAAGCCGCCGCTGCACCTGCTGATCGCCGCCCCGCGCGGCTTCTGCGCCGGCGTCGACCGGGCGATCCGCATCGTCGAGCTGGCGATCGAGCAGCATGGCGCGCCGGTCTATGTCCGCCATGAGATCGTCCACAACAAGTTCGTCGTCGACGCACTGCGCACCAAGGGCGCGGTGTTCGTCGAGGAGCTGGACGAGGTGCCCGACGACGCGCCCGTCGTCTTCTCCGCGCACGGCGTGCCCAAGACCATCCCGATCGAGGCGCAGGCGCGTGGGCTCGACTATCTCGACGCGACCTGCCCACTAGTGTCGAAGGTTCACCGCCAGGCCGAGCGGCTGGTCGCCGCCGGCCGTCACATCGTCTTCATCGGCCATGCCGGCCATCCGGAGGTGATCGGCACGCTGGGCCAGGTGCCGCCGGGTGCGATGACGCTGATCGAGACGGTGGCGGATGCCGAGGTTTTCGTGCCGGCCGATCCGGCCAACCTCGCCTTCCTGACCCAGACCACCCTGTCGGTCGAGGATACCGCGGCGGTGGTCAACGCGCTGCGCCGCCGCTTTCCGGAAATCCAGGCACCGCGCGGCGAGGACATCTGCTACGCGACGTCGAACCGCCAAGCGGCGGTCAAGGCGATCGCGCGCGACTGCGACAAGATGCTGGTGATCGGTGCGCCGAACTCGTCCAACTCGGTGCGGCTGGTCGAGGTGTCGGAGCGTGAGGGGGCACCCGCCCGGCTGCTCCAGCGTGCCGACGAGCTGGACTGGTCGTTCCTCGACGGGGTCAGGACGCTGGGCATCACCGCCGGCGCGTCCGCGCCCGAACTACTGGTGCGCGAACTCGTCCAGCGGCTCGGCGAGCGCTACGCCACCACCGAGCAGGAGATCGAGACGACCCGCGAGACGGTGGCGTTCAAGCTGCCGCGCGGGCTGGAAGCGGCAGCCTGACGCTGCTCGCCTCGCGATGGCCGTCTATACCCAGGTCTCGGCGGAGGCGCTGACCGCGTTCCTGGCGCGCTTCGATGTCGGCGAGCTGGTGTCGGCCAAGGGCATCGCCGAAGGGGTGGAGAACAGCAACTATCTGGTCGACACCACCCGCGGCCGCTTCATCCTGACGCTCTACGAGAAGCGGGTAGAGGCGGGCGACCTGCCCTTCTTCCTGGCGCTGCTCGACCACCTCGCCGAGCAGGGCAATCCGGTGCCGCCGGCGATCAAGGATCGCAATGGCGAGGCGATCCATTGGCTGGAGGGTCGACCGGCCTGCCTGATCCGCTTCTTGCCGGGCGTTTCGCTGTCGCACCCGACCGCCGTGCAGGCGCTCGCCGCCGGGCGCGCGCTGGCGCAGATGCACGCGGCGCTGGCCGACTTCGCGCCGACGCGGCCGAATGCGATGGGGGTCGATAGCTGGCAGCCCTTGTTCGAGCGGTGCGGCCTGACCCTCGACCAGATCGCGCCCGGCTTTCACGATCGGCTCGGGCGCGCAGTCGACCGTATCGTGCGCGACTGGCCGGCGGACGGCATGGCGCGCTCGGCGATCCATGCCGACCTGTTCCCCGACAACGTCCTGATGCAGGGCGATGCCGTCACCGGCCTGATCGACTTCTATTTCGCCTGCACCGATGTCCGCGCCTATGACCTGGCGATCATGCACACCGCCTGGGCGTTCGACGCGAGTGGTGAGCGCTATGATCAGGCGGTCGGCGACGCGCTGATCGAAGGCTACGAGGAGACCTTCCCGCTGACCCGCGCCGAACGCGCCGCGTTCGCGACGCTGGCCAGCGGGGCCTGCCTCCGCTTCGCCCTGTCGCGCGCATGGGACTGGCTCAATACTCCCGCCGAGGCGCTGGTCACCCGCAAGGACCCGCTCGCCTATTGGCGGCGGCTGGCGCATTACGCGCCGGCGTTGATCGAGGGCTAGCGATGACCGAGTTGACCCCGGTCGAGATCGCCACCGACGGCGCGTGCAAGGGCAATCCCGGGCCGGGCGGCTGGGGCGCGCTGATCCGCATGGGCGCGCATGAGAAGGAACTGTCGGGCGGCGAGGCCCCGACCACCAACAACCGCATGGAGCTGACCGCCGCGATCGAGGGGCTGAACGCGCTCACTCGCCCCTGCGCGGTGACGCTGTCGACCGACAGCCGCTATGTGATGGACGGCCTGACCAAGTGGATCAAGGGCTGGCAGCGTAACGGCTGGCGCACCGCCGACCGCAAGCCGGTCAAGAACGCCGACCTGTGGCAGGCGCTGATCGCCGCTGCCGAACCGCACCGGATCAAGTGGGTGTGGGTCAAGGGCCATGCCGGCCATCCCGACAACGAACGCTGCGACCGATTGGCGAGCGCCGCGGCGGTGCAGGCCGGCCGCGGCGGCTAGCTCTTCGCGGCCTTCTTGCCGCCCTTCTTGCCCAACTCCGCCTGCGCGGCGGAGGAGGTACGCGGGTTCGACTTGCCTTCCTTCGCCGCCTTCGCGTTCGCCTTCTTGGCGGTCTCGCTGCCTTTGCCCTTCTTCTCTGCCATCACGTCTCTCCTCGCCGGCTTATAACGGGGGCCGGTCGGATGGGTTGCGTCAGCCGCCGAACCGGGCGGGCGCGTAGCGGCTGACGTCGATGCCGCCGACGAACGACGCGGGCGAGCGCTCCAGAAGCAGCGCCGCCGCCAGCGCCGCC
>NZ_CAHJXA010000012.1 GCF_903644135.1 Sphingomonas bacterium
CGCGTGCGCAGCGCCACCGCCTGGCCGATCCGCCCCATGCCGACGATGCCCAGCGCCTTGCCGCCGATGCGGTGGCCCAGCATCCCGCCGGGGCTCCAGCCGTGCCAGGTTCCGGAGCGGACCAGCTTCTCCCCCTCCGCCAGCCGGCGCGGCACCGACAGGATCAGCGCCATTGTCATGTCGGCGGTGTCCTCGGTCAGGACGCCCGGCGTGTTGGTGACGATGATGCCGCGCGCGCGGGCGGCGGCGAGGTCGATATGGTTCACGCCCGCGCCGAAATTGGCGATCAGCCGCAGCCGCTCGCCCGCGCCAGCGATCAGCGCGCCGTCGATCGTGTCGGTTACGGCTGGCACCAGCACGTCGCAGTCCGCCATCGCCGCCGCCAGCCGCTCGCGCGAGAAGGCCGCATCAGCGCGGTTGTTGCTGGCCTCGAACAGCGCCTCCAGCCGGTCCATCACCGCATCGGGCAGCTCGCGGGTGACGACCACCCGGGGATGGAGGCAGCGGCGGGTGTCGGCCATGGCGGTGGCTTGGCGCGGGACGCCGGCGGCGTCAACGATGGTTGAAGCGGCGCAGGCGCGGTCTATGACGGGCGCAACAAGGAGAGATCGATGCGCCGTATCGCCGCCCACGCCATCCTGCCGATCGCCGCCCTTGCCGTCGTCGCGCCGCTGGGGGCCGACACCAAGCCGTCGCTGCCCTATTACGCCTCGATCACCGCCGCCAAGGCACGGATGCGGACCGGTCCGGCGCGCACCTATCCGGCCAACTGGCTCTATCAGCGGCCCGACCTGCCGGTGCGGGTGGTGGCGGTGTTCAAGGAATGGCGCAAGGTCGAGGACCCGGACGGCACGCAGGGCTGGATGCAGGCCAACCTGATCAGCACCGCGCGCACGGCGATTGTCCACACCAGGGAGCCGGTGGCGATGCTGGAGCGTCCCGCGCCGGGAGCCAAGCTGCTGTGGCGGGTCTCGCCGGGCGTGGTCGGCCGGATCAGCCACTGCGGCGGCGGCTGGTGCCGGCTCGACGTCAAGGGGCAGGTGGGGTTCGTAGAGGTCGGCGGCTTGTGGGGCGTGGAGGCGGGGGAGACGGTGCCGTGAGAGCGCTCCTCGAAATCCCCTACGCCGCCGGGTAGCGGACGCCGGTCAGTCGCTCCAACTCGTCGAACAGCGCACGCGCCGCGGCCACGTCGTCGGCGAGCGGCGACGCGACAACGCGCGCCGGATGACCGCGCATGCCGAGCAAGCCCGCCGGGCCGTAATAGCCGCCCGGCTCGATGTCGGGCGCGGTCGCCGCCATCAGGCTCGGCTCCGCGCCGGCGCTCGCGCTCTGGATCAGCGGCTTCAGCAGTGTGACCGCCACCTTCATCGCGACCGTCGTTCCGGCCGCGAGGTTGGTGCTAGCGATGCCGGGATGACTTGCTGCTACGAGTAGACGTCCGGCATAGCGGCGTTGCAGCTCGCGCGTGAACAATAGGTTGGCGAGCTTAGTGCGGGCATAAGCCTGCATCGGCTTGTAGCCGTTCGCGCAGTTGAGATCGCGCAGCGGCACCGGACCGCCGCCGGCGTGCGCGGAGGACGACACGTTGACGACCCTCGGTGCCGCCGCGCGCAGCAGCAGGGGCATCAGCAAACCGGTCAGGACATACGGACCAACGACGTTGGTCGCGAACTGCATCTCGTAGCCGTCGGGGCCGAGGGTGCGCGTCGGCAGCGCCATGACGCCGGCATTGTTGATGAGCAGGTCGAGCGGGCGATCCTCCGCGACCAACTGCGCGGCAAAAGCACGCACCGAAGCGAGGTCGGCCAGGTCGAGCAGGCCGGTGACGAGGCGGGCGTCCGGTACGTCACGACGGATGCGCGCGGCCGCTTCATCTCCTTTCGTCGCCGAGCGCGCCGGCAACACCACCTCGGCCCCGGCGCGCGCCAGCTCGAGCGCGGTGTGCCAGCCGATGCCGCTGTTGGCACCGGTAACGATCGCCCGACGCCCGATCAGCGAGGGAATGGCAGCGGGGGTCCAGACGGAATCGCTCATCGTCGCTCCCCGACGTCGTCGCGGATGGTGTTAGCAAAGGGCATCCAGATCGATGGCCCAGCCACCTGACCCACGCGCTGGCCCGACCGACGCTTGTTCTCGACCAAGAGCGTAAGCGGCTGCCGGATCACCGATCTCACCCCAACAGCTCCACCGCCATCGCCGTCGCTTCGCCGCCGCCGATGCACAGGCTGGCGATGCCGCGCTTGCCGCCGGTGCGCTCCAGCGCGGCGATCAGCGTCGTCAGGATGCGCGCGCCCGACGCGCCGATCGGGTGGCCCAGCGCGGTCGCGCCGCCGTGGATGTTGACCTTGTCATGCGGGATGCCGAGGTCGCGCATCGCCGCCATCGACACGCAGGCGAACGCCTCGTTGATCTCGAACAGGTCGATCTCGCCGATGCTCCAGCCGATCTTGGCGAGCAGCTTCTCGACCGCGCCGATCGGGGCGGTGGTGAACTGGGCAGGGGCCTTGGCAAAGGCGGCATGGCCGACGATGCGGGCGACAGGCGTCAGTCCCTTGGCGTCTGCAACCGACTGACGGGTCACCACCAACGCCGCCGCGCCGTCGGAGATCGACGACGAACTCGCCGCGGTGATCGTGCCTTCCTTGTGGAACGCGGCCTTGAGCATCCGGATCTTGTCGGGGTCGCCGCGCGAGGGCTGCTCGTCCTGATCGACCAGCGTGTCACCCTTGCGGCCCTTGACGGTGACGCCGACGATCTCCTTCTCGAACGCGCCGCTCCGCTGCGCCGCCAGCGCGCGCGACAGCGACTCGATCGCGTAATCGTCCTGCGCCTCGCGCGTGAACTGATAGGCGAGCGCGGTCTCCTCGGCGAAGGTGCCCATCGAGCGGCCGACGTCATAGGCGTCCTCCAGCCCGTCGAGCATCATATGGTCGTGGGCGGTGTCGTGGCCGACGCGCGCGCCGGCGCGGTGCTTCTTGAGGAGGTATGGCGCATTGGACATGCTCTCCATGCCGCCGGCGACGATCAGGTCGGCCGAGCCCGCCAGGAGCATGTCGTGCGCGAAGATCGCCGCCTGCATCCCGGAGCCGCAGACCTTGTTGACCGTCACCGCCTCCGCCGACACCGGCAGGCCCGCACCGAGCGCCGCCTGGCGCGCGGGGGCCTGACCGAGCCCGGCGGGGAGGACGCAGCCCATGAACACCTTGTCCACCGCGTCCGGCTCGACCCCGGCGCGCTCGACCGCCGCCTTCACAGCGGTCGCGCCCAGCTGCGTCGCCGTCGCGCCGGCGAGGCTGCCCTGGAACGAGCCCATCGGCGTGCGGGCATAGGACAGAATGACGACGGGATCGGTGGGCACGGACACTCTCCTGGCAAGCTGTGCTGGCGATCTAGGTATTGTTGCAGCGCAACACAATCGGAGCGGGTGACGGCGCGTCCCGGCGGGCCTAGGGCCGAGGGATGAACACCGCCGTAGAAATCGTCCGCTGGTTTGCCTCGATCAGCGGCATGATCGCCGCCGCCCTGGTGTCGCTCGACTGGGGCAAGCGCGATACCGGCTGGGCAATGGTGCTGTTCTGCCTGTCCGCGGTGGCGTGGATCAGCGGCGCGGTGCTGATGCGCGACTGGGCGCTGGGGACGCAGAACGTCGTGTTGCTCGGGATCGATGCGCTGGGGGTCTATCGCTACCTGATCCGCGACCGATTGAGCGATGGCTGATCCGGTCGCCTGGGCGGCTGGACTAGGCCTGCTCGGCGCGATCCTGGGGAGCTTCGTCGCAACCCTCGTGGTGCGCTGGCCGCAAGGGCGATCGGTGCTGCGGGGACGATCGGCGTGCGACGGCTGCGGCCGGACGCTGGGCGGGCTGGAGCTGGTGCCGATCGTCAGTTTCGCGCTTCAACGCGGTCGCTGCCGGAGCTGCGGCGCGGCGATCGACCCTCGCCACCCGACCGTCGAGCTGCTGGCCCTCGGGATCGGCGCTGCGTCGGGCTGGGCCGCGCCGGGGCTCGAAGGCGTGGCCGGCGCGGTGTTCGGCTGGTTGCTGCTCGCGCTCGGCGGGCTCGATCTGGCGGCTTTATGGCTGCCCGACCGGCTGACGGCGATCCTGGCGGCGGCGGGGCTGGCGGCGGGATTGCTGGGGGTGGAACCGTTGCTGGCCGATCGGCTGATCGGCAGCGTTGCGGGGTTCGGGTCGCTATGGCTGGTGGGGTGGAGCTTTCACCGGCTACGCGGACGGCAGGGACTGGGTGGCGGCGATCCCAAGCTGTTCGGCGCGATCGGGCTGTGGCTCGGCTGGCGGCTGTTGCCGGCGGTGCTGCTGATCGCGTGCCTGGTCGGGTTGGGGGTGGCGGCGTGGCGGCTGCTGCTCGGCCGGCGGGTGGCGGGCAGCGACGCGATGCCGCTCGGCACGCTGCTGGCGCTGGCGGCTTACCCGGCGTGGCTGGCCATGATATTGATGTCGGGATGATCATCGCCTTTCTGCTTCAGGCTGCATCGGCTCCGAGCCCGGCCCCCATGCTGGACGCGATCGGCCGGCAGCAGCTTCCCGCGACCGGCTGCGCCGCCTACCTATGGAGCGCGGCCGACCGCCGGCTGGTGGCGATGGCGAGCGCCGATCCGGCGACGCTGCGGGTTACGATCGACGGCAAGCCGATCGACCTGCCGCGCACGGCGCAGCGTGGCGACGGCGGCTTCGGCCTTGCCGCCAGCACCGATTATCGCAGCGGCGACCTTGCCGCGACCCTCGACCTGACCGTCGCCACCCGCGGCGACCTGAAGGACGGGGCGACGGTGCCGCAGGCGACGCTGCGGATCGAGCAGGCCGGTCGCGACGTGCTGATCGCGCCGCTCGGCGGCCTGATCGGCTGTCACGCCTGAGCAACGATTTGATAAAACCGCGTTTGCGGCCTATCAACTGGCGATCGCGTCCCCCGGCGTCGATTGCCGGGGCCACGTCGCGGCTTCTTTCGCCAAGGAAGACAGCATGTCGCGCGCCATCAACGTCAACGCCACCCCCGCCCAGGTCACTCAGGCCTGCGCCAAGCAGGGCGTCGCGATCAGCGCTATCGAAGCGTTGAAGACGCAGGGCACCCGCCTTGTCCTCAACAACGCCGCCGACACCGCGACGATGAGCAAGGTGTTTGGATCGAAGGTGCTGACCGGCACCGTTCAGCGCGTCGCGACCCGCCTTTCCACCTGGTAGGTCGGGCCCGCGGGCGCTTCCCTGCGGTTTTTACGGCTTGCAACCGCGCTGAAAATAGTGCGTTGCGAGGGCGTTGAGGGCAGGGCGAGGACGGCCGCACTCAAGAAGGGGACCGTGTTTCGCGTGATCGGGTTACGTCGTCGGCATTACTGGCTAGCGGTTGCGCTGCTGGCTGCGCCCCCGGCGATCGGCCAGATCGCGCAGCCGGGCCGTGCGCCCGCCAAGGGGCCTGACGCGCCGAAGCCGACCGATACGCCCACGCCCCAGCCAACCTCCGCGACCGGGCAGGCGATGCCCGACGCGCCGATCGTCCCAGACGCCGAGTTCAATGCCGCGCTGCCGCCGCTGTCGGGCGACATCAACGCGCCGTTGGAGCCGCTGGTCGTGCCGCCCAAGCCGCCTGCGCCCGATACCACGCCGACGCCGGCGATCGCCGTGCCGCCGCCGGCAACCACCGCGACCGGGCAGTTGCTGCCGCTGACCGGCGATACGCTCGCCCCCGCCGGCGTCCAGGATCCGCAGCTCGCCCAGCCGCTCCAGCCGCTGGCTAGCTTCGACACCGCGCCGCTGGAGACTGCGGCCGACATCAAGGACAAGAACGCGCCGACGATCCGGTACGAGACGGTGGTGAAGGGCCTTGACGCGACCAACCTGACCAGCCGCTTCAAGGCGCTGTCGGCGCTGGAGGGCGGGCATGGCAAGGCCGCCAACGCCACCCAGGTGTCGGCGCGCGCCAAGGAAGACGAGGGTCTGGCGGTGCGGCTGCTAAAGTCGCTCGGCTATTATGACGCGACCGCGCTGGCGATCCTCGACAAGGACGCCGCCGAGCAGGGCAAGCTGCGCGCGACGCTGACCGCGTCGCCGGGGCGGCTCTACACGCTGTCGTCGGTGACCGTGCAGGCCGATCCGACCACGCCGCCCGAGCTGGTCCGCCAGCAGCTGCCGCTCAAGGTCGGCGACGCGATCCAGGCCGACCGCATCCAGGGCGCAGAGGCGAATGTCAGCCTGGTGCTGCCGCAGCGCGGCTATCCGTTCGTCAAGATCGGTGACCGCGACATCCTGCTCGACGACCAGTCGGACAAGGCGACGGGGGCCTATACGCTGCCGGTCGACACCGGCCCACGCGCGGCGTTCGGCAAGCTGACGACGGTTGGCGACGCGGTGTTCGACCTCGATCATCTCAACGTCTTCCCGCGCTTCAAGCAGGGCGACCTGTATGACGGCCGCAAGACCGACGACCTGCGCGATGCGCTGGTCGCGACCAGCCTGTTCCGCACCGTCGCCGTCGAGCCGCAGCGCACCGGCACGATCAACCCCGATGGCACCGAGCAGGTGGACCTGCTCGTCCGCCAGACCAAGGGACCGCCGCGCAGCCTTGCCGCGCAGGCGGGCTATTCGACCGGGGAGGGGTTCAAGCTGCAGGGGTCGTGGACTCACCGCAACCTGTTCCCGCCCGAGGGCGCGCTGATCGGCACGATCATCGCCGGCTCGCAGGAGCAGGGCGCATCCGGCACCTTCCGCCGCGCCAATGCCGGCCGCCGCGACAAGACCTTCACCGCGATCATTGCCGCCGACCATTCGAGCTACGATGCGTTCAATGCCAACACCGTGACCGTGTCGGCGCGGTGGAGCTATGATTCGACGCCGATCTGGCAGAAGCGGATCACCTATTATTACGGCGTCGAGCTCGATGGCACTAACGAGAGCGTCTACGATTTTGGTATCGGCGACCGGGTGCGGCGCAACTATGCGATCGCGGCGCTGCCGGCGCAGATCGAGTGGGACCATAGCGACAGCCTGCTCAACCCGACCAAGGGCTATCGGCTGAAGCTGAACGTCAGCCCCGAGGGTTCGGTGCAGGGGACCGCGCGGCCCTATGCGCGGACGATGGCGGAGGTCGACGGCTATTTCCCGATCGGCCAGAAGCTGGTCCTGGCCGGCAAGGCGCGCGCGGGATCGATCCTGGGCATCGACCGCGATGACCTTGCGCCGTCGCGGCGCTATTACGGCGGTGGCGGCGGCTCGGTGCGCGGCTACGGCTTCCAGCGGCTGGGGCCGCTCGACCCGCAGGGCAACCCGGTCGGCGGGCGCTCGCTCAACGAGTTCGCGCTGGAGGCGCGCTATCGCTTCGGCGACTTCGGCATCGTGCCGTTCTTCGACACCGGCAATGCGTATGAATCGAGTATGCCCAAGTTCGGCGACTTGCGTTATGGCGCGGGCATCGGCGGCCGGGTCTACACGAATTTCGGCCCGCTGCGCTTCGACGTGGCGACGCCGCTCAACAAGCGGCCGGGCGACAGCAAGATCGCGCTGTACATCTCGATCGGGCAGGCGTTCTGATGGCCGAAGCGGTGCCCGTCGCTCGCCGCCCGCTATGGCAGCGGATCGCCAGATGGGTGGCGATCGGCCTGCTGGCGCTGGTCGGTCTGATCGGGCTGGTGCTGTTCGGGATCGACACCGGGCCGGGCCATCGCCTGATCGCCGACCAGCTCGGCGGCTACACCACCGCGTCGGGGCTCAACATCAAGGTCGGCCGGATCGAGGGGTCGATCTACGACAAGATGACGCTGTCGGACGTGCGCGTATCGGACCCGCAGGGCGTGTTCGCGACCAGCCCGAAGCTGGCGGTCGACTGGCGGCCGTTCGGCTTCCTGCGCAACCACGTCAACGTCCATGCGCTGACGACGCCGCTGGTGACGCTGGCACGCAAGCCCGCGTTGAAGGCGACGCCGCCGAGCGACAAGAACGCGCCGCTGCTGCCCGACCTCGACATCGACGTCGACCGGCTGAAGGTCGACCGCCTGGTGCTGGCCAAGCCGGTGACCGGCGCAACGCATATCCTTTCGCTCGACGGGTCGGTGCACATCGCCGACAAGCGTGCGCAGCTGGTCGCCAAGGCGGCGGCGCTGCGCGGCCCCGGCGTCGCCGGCGGTGACAAGCTGGCTCTGACGCTCGACGCGGTGCCGGACGCCGACAAGCTCGATCTCGACGTGAAGCTCGACGCGCCGACTGGCGGCGTGGTGGCGACGATGGCGTCGCTGAAGGCGCCGCTGACGCTGGCCGTCGGCGGCAAGGGCAGCTGGACCAGCTGGCAGGGCAGGGCGATCGCGACGCTGGGCGCAGGGCAGCTCGCCAACCTCGGCGTCGCCGCGCAGAAGGGCCATATTGTCGTGCGCGGTGCCGCCAAGCCGGGGCTTTACCTCACCGGCCCGGTCGAGCGGCTGACCAGCCCGCAGCTTGATATCGCCGTCGACACGACGCTCAACGATCGCAAGGCGGACACGCGGATCAAGCTGTCGTCGAGCGCGCTGGCGGTCGACGCCGGCGGGATCGTCGACCTCGCCAACAGCCAGTTCGGCAATTTCGCGGTCGACGCGAAGCTGCTGACCCCCGGCGCGATCGCGCCCAACCTGGCGGGCAAGGATGTGCTCGCGCGGCTGGTCCTTAATGGCGCGTTCGCGACGCCGACGGTCGACTACAAGCTGCGCGCCGGGGCGATCCGGTTCGGCACCACCGGCGTCGAGAACCTCTATGCCGAGGGGCTGGCGCGGGTCGAGGCGGCGCGCATCCTGCTGCCGGTCCATGCCCGCGCCGGACGCATCGTCGGGCTGAACGCCGCGGTCGGTGGCCTCGCCAACCATGCGCGGATCGACGGCGACATCGCCATCCAGATGCCGACGGTCCTGTCGGACAATCTGCGCATCCGCTCCGACAACATCGACGCCACCGCGATCATCGTCGCGAACACCAGCAGCGGCCGCTACACCGGCGGGCTGAAGGGGCGGATCAACAATTACCGTGTCGAGAGCATCGGCATCGTCGACCTGACCACCGACGCCAACCTCGTCCCCGGGAAGAACGGTGGCTTCGGCATCAAGGGCCGGGTGGTCGCGCGCACCGAGAAGCTGTTCAACAGCGGCGTGCGCGATTTCCTCGGCGGCAACGCGGCGGTGCGGGCGGATATCGGCTACAGCCCCGAGGGGGTCGTCACCTTCTCCGGCCTGCGCCTTAACGCGCCACAGTTCCAGATCACGCGCGGCGAGGGGCGGTTCGACCCGGCGCGCGGCACGGTGGCGGTCGTCGCCGACGCGCATTCCAGCCAATACGGCCCCTTGTCGGCGCGGGTCACCGGCACCGTCGACGCGCCCGTGGTCGTCTTGCATGCGGCCAGCCCCAACGTCGGCATCGGCCTCGTCAACCTCGACGCGCGGGTGGTCGGGCGCGGCGGCGCGTATCAGGTCAATGCGACCGGCGGCACCAATTATGGTCCGTTCACCGCCGACGTGCTGGTCGCGCCGTCGCCGCGGCTGACCGTCGACGTCCACCGGCTGCTGTTCGCCGGCATCGTCGCGCAGGGCCGCGTCGCCGCGACGCCGGCCGGGCCGTTCACCGGCCGGATGACCTTCGCCGGCGACGGCATGACCGGCAACGTCGCGCTCGCCGCGCAGGGCAAGTACCAGCGCGCCGACGTCGCCGCGCGCGCCAACAACGCCACCGTGCCAGGTATCGCCGACTTCACCATCGGCCGTGCGCTCGCCAATGTCAGCGTCGTGCTGCTGCCCAAGGCACCGCAGATCGTCGCCGACGTTCAGGTCGGCGACACGCGCTACAATGGGCTGGTGATCGAGGCGGCGCGCGCCAAAGTGAACTATGTCGGCGGCCGCGGCACCGCGCAGGCGCTGCTGACCGGATCGTCGGGCGTGCCGCTGCGCGTCGCGATCAACGGCCAGCTCGCGCCCGACAATTACCTGTTCGCCGCGCAGGGCCAGGCCAATGGCGTGCCGTTCCGCACCTCGCCGATGCGGGTCACCACCGTCGGCGCGGCCTATCGCCTGTTGCCGACCCGGATCGACTTCGGTGGTGCGGATGGCGGCTCGGCACGGATCGCCGGCTCGTTCGGCGGCGGCGTCACCGCGGCGCAGGCGCGGCTCGACCGGCTCGACCTCAACTTCCTGTCCGCCTTCGCGCCGGCGCTGGGCCTGTCGGGACAGGCGACCGGCAGCCTCGACTATCGCCAGCAGGGGTCGGCGATCCCCGACGCGACCACCAACCTGACGGTCACCGGCTTCCAGCGTAGCGGCCTCGCCGCGGTGTCGGAGCCGGTCGACATCACCGTTGCCGGCAAGCTGGCAGGTGATGGCGGCGAGCTGCGCGCGCTGGTCAAGCGCGGACCGACGCCGGTCGGGCGGGTCGTCGCGACGCTGCGGCCGCTGCCTGCGGGCGGTGGATCATGGTCGACGCGGCTGATGCAGGCGCCGCTGGCGGGCGGCATTCGCTATAACGGCCCGTCGGCGGTGCTGTTCAGCCTCGCCGCGCTGCCCAACCAGCAGCTGTCGGGAGCGATCGCGGTCGCCGCCGACTTCTCGGGCAAGGCCGCCGCGCCGCAGCTTGTCGGCCTGATCCGCGCCGACAATCTGACCTATGACAACGAGGCGTATGGCACCCGGCTGTCGCAGATGAAGATCGACGCGCGTTTCACCAACGACCGGCTGGTGCTCAACCAGCTAGCGGCGCGGGCCGGCGACGGCAGCGTCACGGCGACCGGCAATGTCGGTCTGGCGGCGGACAGCGGCTTTCCAGTCGACCTGACGGTGAAGCTCGACAACGCCCAGCTCGCCAAGAGCGACGCGCTGGCGGCGACCAGCAGCGGCCAGATCCACTTCACCAACGGCAAGGACGGCGGCCTTGTCCAGGGCACCATCACCCTGCCCAACGCGCGCTACGAGATCATCAAGCAGGGCGCGGCCGAGGTGCCCGAGCTGACCGGCGTGCGCCGCAGAAGCGCGATCCGCGCCGCCAAGCCGACCGATCGGCCCAAACCGGTGCCGGTCAGCACGATCAAGCTCGACCTCCACGTCCGCGCGCAAAATCAGCTGTTCGTGTCGGGCATGGGGCTGGAATCGGAATGGTCGATGGACGTGGCGATCGGCGGCACCAGCGTGGCGCCCGAGATCACCGGCGGCCTCGACCTGGTGCGCGGCACCTTCAGCTTCTCGGGCAAGCGGTTCGACGTGACCAAGGGCGAGATCCGCTTCCGCGGCGGCGCGCTGGCCGATCCCGACATCAACATCCAGGCCTCCACAACCACCAACGGCATCACTGCGGTGATCAACATCACCGGCACCGGCAACCATCCGCAGATTGCCTTCACCTCCTCGCCGGTGCTGCCGCAGGATGAGGTGTTGAGCCGGCTGTTGTTCGGTGCCAGTCCGGCCAACCTGTCGGCGACCGACGCGATCCAGCTGGCGGCGGCGCTCAACTCGCTGCAACCGTCTAGCGGCGGCGGCCTCAATCCGCTCGGTAAGCTGCGCTCGGCGACCGGCTTCGACCGGTTGCGCATCCTGGGGGCGGACAGCGCCACCGGGCGCGGCACCAGCCTAGCCGCGGGCAAGTACATCACCAAGAACATCTATGTGGAGATCGTTACCGACGCCAAGGGGATGACCGCCACCCAGATCCAGATCTCGCTGACCAAGGCGCTCAGCCTGTTGTCGTCGGCCGGCTCGTTCGGCGGCTCCAACGCCAGCCTGAAATATTCCAAGGACTATTGATCCACGATCCGGTTTGATCCTTGCCATGTTCATTCGAACGAACTACCTCGCGCGTCGATGCCGCACGACCGCCTCCTTTCGATCGCCACGCGCGAGTTCGGCCTGAAGGGCCTGGACGGGGCAAGCACGCGCGGGATCGCCGCGGCAGCGGGCACCGCCATGTCGTCGATCACCTACCATTTCGGCGGCAAGGACGGGCTGTACCTGGCTGCCGCCGATCACGTCACCGCTCACATGGCCGCCAATATGGGCGAGACGCTGGCGGCCGAGCAGGCGGTTACCGACGATGATCCGGCCGCCGCTCGCGCGCTGATCCACGCGATCTTCGCGCAGCTGATCGCCGGCATGTCCGACGAGGGCAGCGCCGACATCTCGCTGTTCGTCATGCGCGAGCAGATGAACCCGACCGAGGCGTTCGACCGCATCTATGGCGGGCTGATGGGGCAGATGCTGGACATCATCGCCCGGCTGGTACGGATCGCCACGGGATCGGACGACGAACGCAGTGCCCGGATCATGACGATGCTGCTGCTGGGGCAGGCACTCACGCCGCGCCTGTGCCGCGCGTCGATGCTGCGACTGCTGCACGTCGAGACGATCGAGGCCGCCGACGACGAGGCGATCCGGCGTCAGGTGAAGGCCAATACCGACGCCTCGATCGACTCGGTGATCGCCGACCTTCGCTGCGGACGCGATGTCGCGGCCGTGACCCATTCGCCATCTACCCGCCATGCGCGGCAATAAGGGACTGCCATGAGCGACGATCAACACAACGCCGATGGCCAGGACGACGAGAACGCGAAGTCCAAGGGCGGAGCCGCGTCGGGCGACGACGGGGCGGTCAAGGACGACCAGTCCGGCGGCGATGATGGTGGCGACGAGGGTGACAAGGACGACAAGCCGTCGATCTTCACCAAGCCGCTGTTCTGGATCATCCTGATCGTCGTCGCAGCGGTGCTGATCGTCGGCGGCGTCCTCTACTGGCTGCACGCGCGGCAGTTCGAGTCGACCGACGACGCCTTCGTCGATTCGCACATCGTCCGCATCTCGCCGCAGTCCGGCGGTCAGCTGGTCCAGGTCGCCAATGTCGACAACCGCCACGTCGACGCCGGCACGCTGCTCGCCGTCGTGCAGCCGACCGGGCCGGAGGCGCAGCTTGCCGAGACGCAGGCGGGCGTGAAGCAGGCGCAGGCGCAATATGCCCAGGCGCAGGCGCAGGTCGAGGCGTCGCGTCAGACCGCGATCCAATATGCCGACCAGGCACGCAGCCCGATCGCTTCGGCGGTGAAGGCGGCGCAGGACCTCGCCCGCTACGAGAATCTGCGCCAGCTCGACGCCAATGCGGTCGCGGGGCAACAGCTCGACCAGGCGCGAGCCAACGCCCGCCAGACGGCCGCCGAGGCCGCATCCGCGCGGCGGCAGGTGCAGACCGCGCTTGCCAATGTGGCGGTATCGCGCCGCGCAGCCACGGCAGCGCAGGCGCTGGTCGATCAGCGGCGCGCCCAGGTCGCCCAAGCGAACGTTACGCTCGGCAACCTGCGCCTGCGCGCGCCGGTGTCGGGGCAGGTCGTCAACCGCCAGGTCAACCTCGGCAGCTATGTCGCGCCGGGCACGCAGCTGATGGCGATCGTCCCCGACACGATGTGGGTGACCGCTAACTTCAAGGAAACGCAGTTGACGCTGATGCGCACCGGGCAGACGGTCGCGATCCAGGTCGATGCCTATCCCGACGTCAAGTTCCTCGGCCACATCGACTCAGTGCAGCGCGGTGCGGGGCAGGCGTTCGCGCTGCTGCCGCCGCAGAACGCCACCGGCAACTACGTCAAGGTCGTGCAGCGGGTGCCGGTGCGGATCACCTTCGATATCAAGAACGGTCCCGATCCACGCCACTATCCGATTGGTCCCGGCATGTCGGTCATTCCCACCGTCAAGGTCCGCTAGCCGTGGCGAGCAAGGCCGGCTGGAAGAGCGAAGCGGGCTGGGACGACAGCAGATCGGCCGCCGGCAGCCTGAACCCCTGGCTGCTGGTGGCGATCATCTCGATCCCGACCTTCATGGAGGTGCTCGACACCTCGATCGCCAATGTCAGCCTGGAATATATCGCCGGCGGCCTGGCGATCACCAACGACCAGGCGACCTGGGTGTTGACCACCTATCTGGTCGCCAACGCGATCGTCATTCCCATCTCTGGCTGGCTGTCCGACGCGATCGGCCGCAAGCGCTATTTCCAGCTGTCGATCATCCTGTTCACGGCATCGTCGCTCCTGTGCGGCTTCGCTCCCAATCTCACCGTGCTGGTGATCGCACGATTGTTCCAGGGGATCGGCGGTGGCGGGCTTGCCCCGGTCGAACAGTCGATGCTCGCCGACACCTTCCCGCCCTCGAAACGCGGCATCGCGTTTGCCGCGTTCGCGATCGTGGTCGTGGTCGGGCCGGTATTGGGTCCGTCGCTGGGCGGCTACATCACCGAATATTCATCCTGGCATTGGGTGTTCCTGATCAACGTGCCGGTCGGCATCGCCGCCTTCTTCCTGGTCGCGACCTTCGTCGACGAGCCCAAGGCGGTGCAGGACGACCGCGCGAAGAAGCTGAAGGGCGGTCTGCGCATCGACTATATCGGCGTGGCGCTGGTCGCGCTCGGCCTCGGCTTTCTGGAGATCGTTGCCGACCGCGGCGAGCGCGAGGACTGGTTCTCCAGCCCGCTGATCATCACCGCGGCGATCGTGTCGGTGCTGTCGATCGTCGCGCTGTTCATCTGGGAGTTCAACCACAAGGACCCGATCGTCGACCTGAAGCTGCTCAAGAACCGCAACTTCTCGATGACGCTGCTGGTGATGATGATCACCGGCGTCATCCTGTTCGGCTCGACGCAGCTCATCCCGCAGATGCTGCAGCAGGTGCTGGGCTATTCGGCGCTCGATGCTGGGCTGGCGCTGACGCTGGGCGGGATCGGCACGCTGATCGCGGTGCCGATCGCGGGGCAGCTGACCGGCAAGATCGACGTCCGCATCATCCTGATCACCGCGTTGCTGGTCCAGTCGGCGGCGCTGTGGAACCTCAGTCACTTCGATGCCGGCATCAGCTTCGGCGATGCCGCCGTCGCGCGGCTGTATCAGGCGGTGGCGCTGCCGTTCCTGTTCGTGCCGATCAGCGCGGTCGCATATATCGGCCTGCCGCGGACCTCGACGGGGCAGGCGTCGGCGCTGCTCAACGTCGCGCGCAACCTGGGGGGCACGCTGGGCATCTCGTCGGCGCAGACGCTGCTGGCCCATTTCGAGCAAAGCCACCAATCGCGGCTGGTCGAGGGGCTGAGCCCGATCAACCCGAACTACAATGAATGGTACGCGCAGGCAGGCGGCGTGGCCGGTGGCAGCGTCGGCGATCAACAGATGACGACGCTCGGCATCCTGTATCAAACCGTCCAGCAGCAAGCGACGATGCAAGCGTTCATCAGCGTGTTCCACACCATGATGATCGTCGTGCTGGTCCTGACCCCGCTGGTGCTGCTGATGCGGTCGGCGAAGGGCAATGTCGAACGAGGAGCAGGGCATTGAGCCGGATACGCACCATCCCGGGAATGGCGGCGGCGATCGCCCTGGCCGCCTTTACCACCGCCTGCACCGTGGGGCCGACCTACCACGCGGCGGATGTACCGGTGCCGCCGGCCTATGGCGAGCCGACCGCTCCTGCCGCGACCGCGCCGGCGGTCGAACCGGTGGCGTGGTGGACCCAGTTTGGCGATGCCGAGCTGACCAGCCTCGTCACCCGCGCGCTGCAGGACAGCCCCGACGTGCGCATCGCCGCGGTGCGCATCCGCGAGGCACGCCTGCAGGAGGCGATCGCCCGCTCTCAAGGCAAGCCGACCGTCGATGCCACGGCCGATGCCAACCACGTCAAGTTCAGCAAGAATGCCGGCTTCTCGTCGCTGGCGTCGTTGTTTGGTGGCGGCGGCGGGGCCGGTGGAGCGACGGGCGGGGCGGCTGGCGGCACATCAACCAGCGGCATCGCCCTGCCGGGGAACGGCATCACCACCTATTCGGTCGGCTTCGACGCGAGCTGGGAGATCGACGTGTTCGGCGGAGTGCGCCGCAGCGTCGAGGCGGCGCGCGCGCGGACCGATGCCGCGGTGTGGAACGGGCGCGACGCCGCGGTGATGATCGCCGCCGAGATCGCCCAGAGCTATTGGGCGCTCCGGCTCGACCAGGCGCAGATCCAGGTGATCCAGGACGAGATCGCGCGCCAGTCCCGCGCGCTGGAGATCGCCGGCAACACCGCCAAGGCCGGGCTGGTGCCGCCGATCGACGTGACGCGCCAGCGATCGCAGATCACCAGCAACCAGGCACGCATCCAGCCGCTGCGCGCCGACATCGACCAGCGCATCCATGCGCTGGCAATCCTGCTCGGCCAGGCCCCATCGGCGTTGAACAACGAGTTCGCGGTCGAGTCGCTGCCGCCACTGAACCCGGTGCCGGCGGTCCCGGCCGGGCTGCCGTCCGACCTGCTGCGCCGTCGTCCCGACATCCGCGCCGCCGAGCGCAACCTGGCGGCGTCGACCGCCGATATCGGCGTGGCGGTCGCCGACCTCTATCCGCGTTTCTCCCTGACGGGCATGGCGCAGCTGATCTCGACCTCGTTGTCGACGCTGTTTCAGGGCGACAGCGTGCAGCTGACTGGGACGGGCTCCGCGCAGTTCCCGATCCTCGACTGGGGCCGCCGCCGCGCGACGGTCCGTACGCGTGAAGCGCAGCGGGACGAGGCGTACCTTCAGTACCGCGCGACCGTGCTGGGGGCGTTGCGCGACGTCGAGGATGCGCTGGCTCAGCTTGCCGCCGAGCAGCAGCGCCATGTGGCGCTGACCCAGGCGGTGACCGACGCCGGGATCAGCGTCCACGCCGTCGATGCGCAATATCGCGCCGGACTGGTCGCTCAGGACAGCCTGCTCAACACGCAGACGCAGCTACTGCAGGCCCGCGAGCAGCTGGCGCAGAGCGACGCCCAACTGCGGCAGATGACGGCGGCGCTGTACAAGGCGCTGGGCGGCGGATGGAGCGAAACTTCGGCAACTGTTGCCGAAAGGTAACGCTATTCTTGCTCGGGTCAGAGCGGAAGGAGAGGTGCGCTCCTGACGTGCCGGGAGCGCGACGGCTTCTTGGTTCGGCTTGGTACGGCAGAAAGTTGGCCGTCATTGTAGCGGCTTATAAGCCTTTCTGCCCAGCTGCACTCACAATGGGTAGATATAAGTGCCGTATACCAGCGCAAGCATATACCTGAGCATCATCGGTCTCCCTTGATTGCGCCAAGATAGCGCTAACAAAAGATATCGGATTAAATAGCGTTAATCAAATCCTTTCATGCTCTGTTAATCTTTCTTAACGACGCTGTTAAGTTGTTCTTCAGTGTTACGTTGTAGCCAATGAGGATGAGTGTTCCTCCCACCATGGAACGCGCGTCTAGAGCCGTAGGCGGTACGACGCTGCGCGTCGGCCCCCTCCCGCGTTGGGCAGCTAGGATCCGGGATGCCATAGCCTGCTTCTGCGGTTTTCTTGCAACTGGAAAGGGCAGTGCAGATAGCAAGGTTACCCTTTCTGAAATTGACTTAACCCGCGCGATCAAACGCGGCGAGTTGCGGCTCGCCTACCAACCCAAGCTCCACTTGCGCAGTCGGCGGATTGTCAGCCTTGAGGCGCTCGTGCGATGGCAGCATCCCGAGCGGGGATTGATCCTGCCGGGCGAGTTCATCCCGGCGGCGGAGGAGACGGACGATATCCTGGCGCTGACCCTGTGGGTCATCGAGCGGGCAATTATAGACCAACGGGCGCTAGGCACCTGCGGTCACGACCTGCCGATCTTCGTCAATATTGCCGCCATCCTTCTCGCCAACGAAGCCTTTATACAGCAGGCTTGTGCCATGGTCTTGGCCGGAAACACGAACATTGGTTTCGAGATCACGGAGACTTCGGTGATCCGCGATCCCGAGAAGGGGATCGCCAATTTGAAGCACGTCGCCGATCTCGGCATCGCGATCGCAATCGACGATTATGGTGCCGGCCTGTCGTCACTCGCCTATCTCAAGCAGATGCCGGCCTGTGAGCTGAAGATCGACAAGCTCTTCATCACGCAATTGACCAGTTCGCATCGCGACCCCCTAATCGTCCGCTCGACTATCGACCTCGCACACGCGATGGAGATGGAGGTGGTTGCGGAAGGTATCGAGAGTGAGACTGCGCTGGCGTTGCTCTCGGTCATGGGTTGCGACATGGCGCAGGGTTTTCTCATCAGCAAGCCGCTGGACGTGGGGGGCATCCGCACCTTTCTCGATCAGCATCGCGACGGCTGGATAGCTGATGAAAACTGTGGCGCGCTGACGAGGCTGACGTCTGTACTGAAGCGGGCGTAGGATTGATGCGTATGCATCTTCTTCGTCTTCCTATACCTTTCTTGATAGTAGCGGCGACACCATTGCTGGCTGCCGGTCCAGTGTCTTACGAAGAGTTTGATCGGGCGGCGGCTGCTACGAAAGCTGCAGTCATGGTGGACCCCAGCGTAGGACTACAACGAGCAAACGATGCCGAGATTTTGGCTCACCGGCTCACTTCGGCCCGCGAGCGGGGCGAAGCATTAGCGATGCTACAAAGATTGAAAGGAGAAGCGTTCATCCGAATGAACCGGGTGGACAAGGCTGCGCCACTCATCGAGCAGGCGTTAGTTTTGACTCGGCGTATTGCTCCAGGCACTCAATTACACGCCGATATCTTGATATCGTCAGGCAGGATACACGCCAGCCGAGCGGAGCTTGCTGCCGCACTGGCCGATGATCAGGCTGCCTTCTCTATATCTCAGCGAATCAACGACGTTCGTGCTCAGGCAGTCGCGCTTTTATACATAAGTGGCCTGTATGACGCTGCGAATGACTATCTCAAGGCTTTGAGATATCTGGATCAAGCCATTGCACTTCGCAGCGGCGACCAGAACCTATTGCTTTCGATTTATAACGACAAGGCCTTGAACCTGCAGGAACTAGGCCGTTATTCCGAAGCCGAAGCGGGGTACCGCAAGGCGCTGACGCTCGCTCGTGACATGGGCAGCTCGCTGCTTCGGGCCAGCATTCTAGGCAATATCGCTCGTGTTCGCTTGAAGACGGGCGACGTTGTTGGGGCAGAGAAAGTCATCGACAACGCGGCGGCGATCGGAGGAGACGCCATCCCCTGGCGGCCGGAGCTTACCGGCATCGCCGCGCAGGCAGCGTACCAGCGGCACGATTACCGCCGAGCCGCGGCGTTGATCGCGCAACGCTTTGCCGGCGTCGATCTCGCCACCACAACGATCGCGTTCCGCGAGGCGCACCAGACTGCCTATGACACGTACCGCGCGCTCGGCGATGCGCCGCGCGCGGTTGTGCATCTGGCCGCGTTGAAGCGGCTCGACGATCAGGCGACGCGGCTGGCGACCTCGGCCAACTCGGCGCTCGCCGCAGCGCGGTTCGACTTCGCCAACCAGGAGCTGCGCCTCGCCACCCTCCAACGCGATCAGGCGAACCGCAAGGCGCTGTACGAGCGCCAGCGGGCGCATACCCAGCGGTTGATCTTCTTCGGCTTGGCGATCGCGACCGCCATCATCATCGCCCTGCTCGCGGTCTGGCTGGCGACGATGCGTCGCAGCCGCAACCGGGTGAAGGCGGTGGCCGACGACCTGGCGATCACCAACACCGCGCTCGGCAAGGCGCTCGCGGCAAAGACCGAGTTCCTCGCCACCACCAGTCACGAGATCCGCACGCCGCTCAACGGCATCCTCGGCATGACCCAGGTGATGCTGGCGGACCATCGCCTCGCCGCCGACACGCGCGAGCGGATCGGCGTCGTGCATGGTGCCGGCGTGACGATGCGCGCGCTGGTCGACGACATCCTCGACGTCGCCAAGATGGAGACTGGGAACCTCACCGTCGAGCAAGCCCCGTTCGACCTTGCCGCCACGCTGGCCGAGGCGGCGAAGCTGTGGGCCGAGCAGGCGCGCGGCAAGGGCATTGGCTTCACCCTCGACCTCGTGGATTGCCCGACCTGGATCGAGGGCGATGCGGCACGGGTGCGGCAGATCGCGTTCAATCTCCTGTCGAACGCGCTGAAGTTCACGGCCGAGGGGCAGATGACGCTGCGCGTCAATTACGACACCCAGGCATATCGGATCGCAGTCGAGGACAGCGGCATCGGCATCGCTGCCGACAAGATCGAGGCGATCTTCGAATCGTTCAAGCAGGCGGATGCCGGCACGACGCGGCAGTTTGGCGGCACCGGCCTTGGCCTGGCGATCTGCCGCAACCTGGCGCAGGCGATGGGCGGCGACGTTGCCGTCCTGAGCGCCCCTGGCAAGGGATCGACCTTCACGGTGACGTTGCCGCTGGTCCAAGCCGAGCGGAGCGTCGTTAAGGGTGCCGAGCGAGACGGCGGGGGCGGCGTGGTGATCGTTGATGCGAACCCGATCACGCGTGCGATGCTGAAAGCTCTGGTGAGCGGGCGCGTGCCAGGCGTGGTCGCGCTGGCGTCCCTGACCGACGCGGCCCCGGCGGTGGCGGACGCCTCGACGATACTGGTCGACCAGAGCGCAATCGTCGACCAAGCCGCATTCGCCGATCTGGCGAGCGCGACCGCCGCGCCGGTGACGGTGTTGTGGCGCGGCGAGGTGCCCGATGCGATCGCTCGATCGGCGCGGGTCATCGCCAAGCCGGTCGCCGGGCCGGTGCTGCTGGACCGTCTCTTTGATACTCTTTCGCAACAAGGATCGCACTCGTCGCTTGTGCAACAGGCGGCGTAGCGCGATAGCGGCATCATGGAGATGGCTCATTCTGGCCATGGTGCAAGCCGATGAACGTGTTGTTCATCGAAGATGACCGTATGAACCGGCGCGTCGTCAAGGACATGCTCGACGTTGCCGGCGTCGACATGGCGGAAGCGGAGAATGCCGAGGAGGGGCTGAGGCTCCTCGACTCGAACGACTACGACATGCTGCTGGTCGACCTGCGGATGCCGGGCATGGACGGCATCACCGCGATCGGCCACATTCGCGCTCGTACCGACGCCAAGGCGCGGGTGCCGATCGTCGTGATCACCGCCGACACCGCCATCGACCTGCGCGAGCGCTGCCTGGCGGCGGGAGCGGACGACGTGTTGTTTAAGCCGGTGGCGATGGATGCGCTGTTCGAGACGATGGGGAGGCTGCTGGCGGAGCGCGGCGGCGACGCGATGATCGAGTAGGTCAGCGCTTCAGCGACGCCGCCAGCGAGGCGGTGGCGCTGCCGCGACGAGCCGGTTTGAGCTGCGACGGATCGGGTGCCCAGCCGGTCAGGAAGACGATGTCGAAGCGTTCGCGGGTGCGGCCGTTCGTCGCCGCATTGCCGAACGCCTCGGCGGCGGCGGTCAGGGCGGCGCGGCTCAGTGCCCGGCGGCCGATCAGGAGGTTGCCCGCCGCCATGCCCCTCAGGTCCTCGACCAGCCGGCCAAGCCCGGCATAGCCGACGTCCAGCGTCTCGACGTCAGCGACTGGTAGCGCGAAGCCGGCGCGCATCAACAGGTCGCCAGCGGCGCGTACGTCGACGGCGGGGTGGAGACGCGCGGCAGGGCGGTCTGCCTCGGCCGCCCTGAACGCCGCACGCAGTTGCGGCAGCGAGCCCGCCCCGACGAACGCGCCGAGGAACAGCCCGTCCGGCCGCAACACCCGCCGGATCAGCGCCAGCGCGCCGGGCAGGTCGTCGACCTGATCGAGCACCCCCGCACTCACCACCAGGTCGAAGCTGGCATCGGCGAAGGGGAGGCGGTCCTCGTCGGCCTGCACGCCGCCGGCAGCCCGAGCAAATCCGAACCCGGCGTCACAGCGAGCGATCCGCGCGCCCGGCGGTGGCGCGAAGCCGCCATCGAAACACCCGAGGTCGAGCACGTCCCCGAACGAGCGCGTCACCAGCGCGAGCCGGTCGACGATCCCGTCGAGCATCGCCGCGCGCAGGAAGTCGTGTTCGGCATAGCCCGGCGCGGCGCGGTCGCGGCGCAGCCGGCGCGCGGCTCGGTCGAAGATGGCGGGAGGCGGGGACGACACGGCTGCGCTTGTGCGCCGGTGAGCGGCAAGCGACAAGACCGGCGATGCTCGGCCGATTGCTCCACCGCGTCGTCTCGCTCGCGCTGCCGCCGCGGTGTCCGGGGTGCGGTACGCCGGTCGGCGAGGATCATCGCTTCTGCGCTGGTTGCTGGAGCCAGCTGCGCTTCGTCGGGCCGCCCTGGTGCGCCGCCTGCAACACGCCGTTCGACTATGACCGCGGCGAGCGCGCCCGTTGCGCGGCCTGCCTGGCCGACCCGCCCCACCACGCCGGCATCCGCGCCGCCGTCGCCTATGGCACCGTCTCTCGCCGGCTGGCGCTGCGGCTCAAATATGGCGGGCGCACC
>NZ_CAHJXA010000013.1 GCF_903644135.1 Sphingomonas bacterium
GCCCGCCGCCAGCGCGGCCACCTCGCCGATCGTGGCCGTGAGCGCCGCCGTCCCCGCCGCGCCGGTGGCTGCAGCGGTGGCCGTAGCGGCACCCGTCGTGGCAAGCACGCCGGTGGCGACCACGGCGCCAGTAGTTGCCGCAACGCCGGTTGCGACTGCTCCAGTTGCGACTGCCGCTGTCGTGACCGCTCCGGTTGTGGCTGTCCCGGCCGTGACCGCTCCGGTGGTGGCTGTCCCGGTCGTGGCACCGCCGGTCGTCGCGACACCGGTTGCAACCACTCCGACGGTAACCGCGCCGATTGCAGCCACGCCCGCCGTAACCGCTCCCGCTGTGACCGCTCCGGTCGTGACCGCTCCGGTCGTGACACCCCCGGTGGTGGCTACTCCAGTGACCGCCCCCGTGGCGACTACGCCGGTCATAGCTACGCCGGTCGTGACCACTCCGGCAGTAACGACACCGATAGTCACCACGCCTGCTGTGACCACTCCTGTCGTGACGGCACCGGTCGCGACTAGCCCGATAGCGACACCGGTCGTGACTGCGCCTGTCGTCGCTGCGCCGGTCGTGACGGCTCCGGTCGTGACGCTCCCAGTCGTTTCCTCTCCGGCGGCGACGGCTCCAGTAGTCACCGCTCCAACCGTGGCGACCCCGGCCGTGACCACTCCAGCGGTGACGACCCCGGCCGTGACTGTCCCGGTCGTCGCCACGCCGATTGCGACTGCTCCGGTCGTGGCCACACCAGTGGTGACTACGCCAGTCGTGACCACTCCCGTGGTAACCACTCCGGTGGTGACGACCCCGGTAGTCACCACTCCCGTCATCACGACACCCGTCGTGACAACCCCAAGCACGAAGCTGACGATATCGCACTCGGACGACGATGACGCGGGCAGTGGCAAGAACGGCAACAACGGCAATAACGGGAACAACGGAAACCATTACGGCCACAGTCGCTAACCCGGACCCTGGTTGACGGTGTCTTAGCTGTTCGCTGGCAAGGTCGCCACATGACCCATCGTTCGCCAGGCCGCGGCTCGTTGCCGCGATCCGCGCTGCCGACCCTGATCGTCGCGATCGTTGCGCTCGCCGCCGCCTTGGCCGTTCAAGCCAGTGGCGTCGGGTTCGCGATCGACCGGACGCTGGCGGCATTGCGCTTCGAGATGCTGTCGCATCCCGCCAGCGGCCGGCTGGTCATCGTCGAGATGGACGCCGCCTCGACCGGATCGATCGCCAGCTGGCCGTGGCCGCGATCGAACTATGCGGCGGTGGTCGACCAGCTGCACCGCGCCGGAGCCGCCTCCATTGTGTTCGACGTCGATTTCTCGTCGGCGGGCGACCAGGCCGGCGACCAGGCGATGGCGGCGGCGATAGCGCGCGCGGACGGGCTTGTGGCACTGCCGACCTTCGGCCAGCAGGCCCGCGCCGCCGATCGCCGCAACCTCGACGCCCTGCCCTTGCCGCTGTTCCGCTCTCATGCCGCGCTGGCCTCGGTCAGCATCGCGCCGGACGATGACGGCCTGGTTCGACACGCACCGCTCGGCACGGTCACGGCTGACACCCCCCGCCCTTCGCTCTCCGCCTATCTGGCGCATCGGTCCGGCCGCGCGGACGAGCAGTTCCCGATCGATTTCGCGACCGTGCCCGACGGCATCCCGCGGCTGAGCTTCGTCGCGGTCCGCGACGGCCGCTTCGACGCGGCGCTGGTCCGCGGGCGCGGGGTGGTGATCGGTGCCACAGCGATCGAGATGGGCGACCGCTATGCGACGCCGCGCTGGAGCAACCTGCCGGGCGTGGTCATCCAGGCGCTCGCGGCGGAGACGCTGATGAGCGGCACGCCATATGAGGCAAGCGCCGACTGGGCGATCGCCCTGGCCCTGCTGCTGTCGCTGCCGATCCTGCTGGTGCGCCGGCCGTTGCCGATGGCCATCTGCGCCACGATCGCGCTGGCGGGACTGGTGATGGCGGTGCTCGCCGCCCAGTCGGCAGGCATCGTCGTGCCGCTGGCAGGCAGCCTTGTCCTCCTGGCCGTAACCGACATCGGCTGGATCGTGCGCGACGTGCTCGCGCATCGCCGCCGCCAACGACTGTTCGACGAGGAAAGCGGCCTGCCCAACCGCCGCGCGCTCCTTGCCGATGGCGGGGCGCGGGCGGGGTCCGAGGCGCTGCTGGCGCTGGTGGTCGGCAATTACGACAGCTTGGCGGCGGTGCTGCCCGATGGCGGCGACGGGCAGGTGATGATGCGCCTGGCGGAGCGGCTGCAACTGCACATGGCCGGCAGCACGATCTACCGCATCGGCGATCGCGCGCTGGCACTCGCGGTTCCGGCCGACGATGCCACAGCGTCGATCCAGCCGCTGATCCCGATGCTGCGCAAGCCGATCGAGGTGGCGGGCCGGCGGGTCGATGCTACCATCAGCTTCGGCATCGGCCCGGCCAGCCGCAATGTCGAGCGGCAGCTGAACGCCGCTCTGCTAGCGGCGGAGCAGGCGGCGCAGAGCGGAGCCGGCTGGAAGATCGCCGATGCCGACCTGGGCGGAATCGAGCAGGACGTCTCGCTGATGGGAGAGATGGAGACGGCGCTGGCCGAGCGGCGGCTGAGCGTCGCCTATCAGCCCAAGCTGGCGATCCGCGACGGCCGCATCGCCGGCGCGGAGGCGCTGGTCCGCTGGCGGACGCCGGCGGGCGATTTTATTCCACCGTCGCTGTTCATCCCGATGGCCGAGAAGACCGATCGAGTCGGACCGCTGACCATGTTCGTGCTCGAAACGGTGCTGGCCGACCTGGCCGCCTGGCAGGCAGCCGGGCGCTCGCTCGTCGTCGCCGTCAACATCTCGGCGCGGCTATTGGGCGATGCCGGCTTCGTCGGCGAGGTGGAACGGCTGCTCGCCGCGGTGAAGATCGATGTCGGCGGCCTGATCTTCGAGGTCACCGAGTCGGCGACGCTGGCCGACCCCGCCGCTGCGGTGCGCTCGCTGGTCCGGTTCGATCAACTGGGCATAGCCTTGTCGATGGATGACTATGGCACCGGCCAGTCGACCCTCACCTATGCGCGCGAGCTGCCGCTGTCGGAGCTCAAGATCGACCGTAGCTTCGTGCAGCACGCCGCCCGCGATCGGCGCGACGCGGCGATGGTCCGCTCCACCGTGGACCTAGCTCATGAGCTGGGGCTGAAGGTCGTGGCGGAAGGCGTCGAGGATGAGGAATGCCTCGCCCTGCTGCGCTCGATCGGCTGCGACATCGCGCAAGGGTATCTGATCGGCCGGCCGCAACCTGCCGCCGAGTTCCTGGCGATCTGCGACGATGACGTGCGGCGATCAACTGGAGCGGCGGCCTAGCACGCCTGCCGCAACGATCACTTGCCGTCGATGGCAGCGCGCCCGAGCGCCGGATCGTCGGTGAAGAACCCATCGATCCCGGCGGCAAGATAGGCGCGCATCTCCGCTACCGAGCCGGTCGGATTGCGCGCCGCTGGCCCGGCCGCATCCTGGAAGTTGGCGGCGAGGAAGTAGTTCTCCGGCCGGAAGGTCCAAGGCATCACCAGCAAGCCCGCCCGGTGCGCATCGGCCGTCACCGGCGCGGGCGCGAGCAGCCGCTTGTCGGGGCCGAGCGGCACGATCGTGCGCGTGTCGGGCGCCAGGATGTCGGCGTAGCGCGCGACCTCGGTCAGCCCGGCGGGCGTCATCATCGCATGGTAGGTCAGGCTGCCGCCCGCGGCGACCACATCGGCGGGGCGCTGGCTGTCATCGCCACCGACCACCAGTTGCATCAGCTGCGCCCTGGGATTGGCGACCTTGCCGCGCAGCGCGCGCAGGTTGGCGACCTCGAACGACTGGACCACCAGCGGGCAGCGCCGGGTATAGTCGTGCTGGGCGATGCTGGCGAGGAAACGCTCCTCCAGCGGCAGGCCGATCGAGGCGAAATAGGTGGAGTGCTTCAGCTCCGGCACCAACCCGATCGGGCGACCCCGCGCCAGCGACTCCGCCGCGGCATAGTCGACCATCTCGTACCAGGTGACGAGGTCGAAACGCCCGTTCATCGCCGCATTGGCGGGTCGCAGCTGCGGCAGCCGCTCGACCGCCCGCAGCGTCTTCAATTCGGCAAGGGTGAAGTCCTCGGTGAACCAGCCGACCTGCTTCTGCCCGTCGATCGTCTTCTCGGTCCGGCGGCTGGCGAACTCCGGATGGCGGGCGATGTCGGTGGTCTCGGCGATGTTGTTCTCGTGCCGGACGATCAGCACGCCGTCCTTGGTCGGCACCAGGTCGGGCTCGATGAAGTCCGCCCCATCCGCCACCGCCTTGGCATAGGAGGCGAGAGTGTGCTCGGGCCGCAGCGCCGATGCGCCGCGATGCCCGAACACCTGCGGTTTGGCCCGCACCGGTGCCGCGCCCACACCGCCGGCCGCTATCGTCGCTGCCCCGCCCACCAGCACCTCCCGCCGTCCGATCATCGTCAGAAACCCACGCTGACCGTGCCGAAATACTGCCGCGGCGCGACCGGGAAGAAATTATAGGTCCCCGTCGCGGCGCCGATGCTGAGCGTCGAGGCCGCCTGCTTGCCGGTGATGTTGGTGACGTTGAGGCTGACCGTCACCTTCTTGGCATAGATGCCGCTGGGCAGCGGCACGTCGACCGCGACCCGGCCCGACAGGGTGAAATAGCCCTTCACCGACAGGTCGTTGGTATAGGTCGCATAGCGCCGCCCGATATAGTCGCCGACCAGCTGCAGGTCGAGCGGGCCGGCGTCCAGCGTCGCCACCGTCTTGTTGAGCAGGCTGGGCGAGCCGGGCACCTTCTTGCCCGCGGTCGCGACCGTGGCGGTGCCGTTCAGGTAATTGTTGTCGAACGTAGAGCGATTGTACGACGCCGCATCATAGAGGGAAAAATGCGGCCCGAAGCGCAGCGTACCGGCGATGTCGACGCCATTGGTAGTGACGCTGCCGACGTTCTGCAGGATGGTCGCACCGCTGACGATCGCGGTGATCGTCGTCGTCGGGCTGATGCCGAGCAGGCGGTTGCTGAAGTCGACATGGTAATAGCTGACCTGCCCGTCGAACCCGGTGATCGGGCCCAGGTCGAGCGAGCGGTGGGTGCGCGCGCCGACCTCATAGGTGACGCTCGTCTCGGGCTTGGTGCTGGCCTTGAACGCATCGAACAGCGTCTGGCTGCCGAGCGCGAACGGCGACAGGCCGGCGGCGGCGCTGGTTTGGAATTGACGAACGTTCTTCTGGACGTTGAAGAACAACTGCTCGGTGCCGGTCACGTCCCACACCGCGCCGACCTGCGGCAGGAACCCCTTGGAGGTATTGAGCTGACCGACCGGCAGCTCGCGCGAGCCGGTGAACGAGCCTGGGATCGGCTGCACCGGCACGTCCTGATGCGCGCGCTGAAAGGTGCTCTTGAAGCCGGCCTGCAGCGTCAGCGTCGGGAAGATCTTCCACGCATCCTGGATATGCGTCTGGATCTCGTCGACGCGGATCTGGCTGCCATATTGGGTGATCAGCGGCGCTTCGTAATTCTCGGGCCGGGTATAGGGCGGCGACGGGTTGTTGACGTCGACCGCATACCAGCGCCGATAAGCCGAGGACCGCTGACGCTCGTACCAGCCGCCGATCTCGACCTGATGGTTGCCGAGGTCGAGGCGCAACGTCGACAGCAGCCCCTCGCGGTTGATGCGATATTCGGTGGTGCGCGAAGCGAGGCCCGAGCCGCCGAAGATCGTCGACAGCCGCGCCAGGCTGGCGGCGGAGGTGGCGGTGGGCGACGGACACGCGCTGCCCGCGACCAGCGGGTAATAGCAGGAGAACAGCCCCGGTAGCCCGGCGACGGTGATCGGCCCCGCCACCACGCCGACGCCGTCGTCATGATGGTAATAGGCCTGGTTGGTCCAGCTGATCCTGTCGGTGACCTTCCAGTCGTACTTCAGATAGCCGAGATAGTCGGTGCGCTGCGCGTCGCTGTAGTAGTTGCTGTAGTTCGACCCCGACGCCGCATAGGTGGCCGCGCCGTTGTAAGCCCGCTGATTGCCATAATATTGCAGCGCCGTGGCGAAGTTGGGGTAAAGGAACGGCCGCGCATAGGGCTGGTAGACCTGCGCCGCCGACACCACCGTCGCGTCCTCGTTGGGCTCGGTCTTGTCGGAATAGGCGACGTAGGCGGTCAGCTTGCCGCTGGCGGTCTCGCGGACCAGCTTGGCATCGGCCTGATAGCCGCCCTGCTTGCCGTTGAAGTCCCAGGCGCGCGCCGACTGGCGCAGGCCGGAGACGTAGAAGCGCGTGCCGCCGCCGATGTCGCCGCTGTCGATGCGGACATAGCTGCGCAGCGCGTTGTAGCTGCCGACCACCTGTTCGGCGGTGACGCCGAACACCGGCCTTGGATCGCTGGAGAAGGTGTCGATGGTGCCGCCCAGGTTGCTGGTCGACGGCGTGCCGAGGTCGCCCGCGCCCGATGCCAGCGTCACCCGGCCGACATCCTCCGACACGATCGCCCGCTGCGGGCTGAGGCCATTGTAGTTGCCGTACTGCTGGTCGCCGAGCGGCAAGCCGTCGAGCGTGTAGCCGAGCTGCTGCGCGTTGAAGCCGTGGATGAACAGCGAGATGTTCTGCTCGTTATTGCCCCAGGGATCGGCGGTCAGGTAGGTGACGCCGGGCAGCGTCTGCAGTGCTTTCAGCGGGCCGATGCCGGGCAGGATTTTCTGGATCTCGATGCCGGACACCTGCGACACCGACCGGGTGGTGGTGCCGGTGACGACGATGTCGCCCTGCGGATCGTCGGCGGGCATCGGCGCGGTCGCATTCTGGCTGTCGCCCGTCGCCGATATCTGGCCGGTCGCCGGACCGGCGGTCTGCGCCACCGCCGGCATCGTCACCAGCGCCGCCAGCCCGACACTGGCCATCCAGAGGGTCGTTGTCCCGAAACGCATGGTCATTCCCCCTGATCTTGCTGCTCGCCAGCATCGACTCAGAGCCGATAGGGTCGCTTGAAGACGGATCGGCGACAGGGGCGAGGCAGTTCGATGACAGGCACCGCCGGGTCGCATCGCCATGTTGTGTCATGCCGGCTGCGGCCGGTATAATGATCGGCAGCAAGGGAAGCGGAATGGCGACGGCAAGGCACGGCTGCGTAGATATGGGCCGGGCATGATCCGCCACGTCGCGATCGTCGGCGCGGGGTTCGCCGGCACGCTGCAGGCGATCAACCTGCTGCGCCACGACGGCCCCCGCGCGGTGCTGATCGAGCGGACGGCCAGGCCGGGACGAGGCGTGGCCTATGGCGCAGCGCATCCCAGCCACCTGCTCAACGTGCGCGCCGGCAATATGAGCGCCTTCCCGGACGATCCCGGCCATTTCGTCCGCTGGCTGGAAGCGCGCGGCGTCGCCGAGCCGGCCGGCAGCTTCGTGCGCCGGACCGTCTATGGCGAGTATCTGGAGCAGCTGCTGACGGCGGCACGGCGCGACGGCGCGGACCGGCTGGAGGTCGTCAGCGGCGATGTCGTCGACGTGATCGTGACCGACACGGTGGAGCTGCGATTGGCCGATGGCGGCTCGATCACCGCCGATGCGGCGGTGATCGCAGTCGGCAACCTGCCGCCGCACGATCCGCCCGGCCTCGATGCCGGGGCGCTGTCGTCGGCGCGTTACAAGGCCGATCCGTGGGGATCGACCACGGCCGAGGGCCTGAGCGACGACGATGTTGTGATGGTCGTCGGCACCGGCCTGACCATGGTCGATGTCGCGCTGATGCTCGATGCTCGCGGCTTTCGCGGCCGCATCGTCGCACTGTCGCGCCGGGGCTTGCTGCCACGCCAGCACGAGCCACCGGTCGCCTGGAGCAAGCTCGACGAGCGGCCGCCGACCGTCGCCTCCGCGCTGGTGCGCGATCTCAGGACGCGGGCGGCGGCGATCGGCTGGCGCAACGCGGTCGACGAGCTTCGCCCCTTCTCCCAGGCGATGTGGGCCAATGCGAGCGATGCCGAGCGCGGCCGGTTCCTGCGCCACCTGCGCCCATGGTGGGACGTCCACCGCCACCGGCTCGCGCCCGATGTGGCCACGCGCCTGGCAGCGATGCGCGACAGCGGCCGGCTGGAGGTGGTCGCCGGCAAGACGCTGGCGTTCGTCGAGCGGGACGACGGGATCGCGGTGACATGGCGACCGCGCGGGGAGAGCGCGCCGCGCACCACGCTCGTGCAGCGGATCGTCAACGGCACCGGGCCGCAGGGCAATCTGTCCCGCACCGACGAACCGTTGCTGCGGGCTCTTGTCGGGCGGGGATGCATCCGGCCCGACGCCGCGCACCTCGGCATCGATGTCGACCCCCGTGCCGCGACGGTCGCTGCCGACGGAACCGCCAGCGAGCGGCTGTTCGCGATCGGGCCGATAACGCGCGGTGCCTTCTGGGAGATCGTGGCCGTGCCGGATATCCGCGGCCAATGCTGGGATCTGGCACGCCGCCTGTCCAACGCCCACTGGGTTGGCGGCGAAGGCCTTTGAGGCTGCGGCACGCGCTCTGACGCTAGTCTAACGGCGATAAATCAGGCATTCGGGCAAAGGCACTGACGTCAAAAGGGGGACGACAATGGCAAGTCAATATCCGGAAGATCCGCTTGCGCCGGCAGCAACGCCGCGCCGCAACACCATGGTCGAGCGCGCCAAGCGGTTGATCCTGACACCGAAACTCGAATGGACCGCGATCGACGCCGAGCCGATGACTGTGCGGCAGATTTTCAACGGCTGGGTGATGCCCCTCGCCGCGATCGGGCCGGTCGCCAGCCTGATCGGCGGCCAGGTCTTCGGCTATGGCGCGTTCGGGATCATCTATCGCCCGTCGATCACCGGAGCGCTGACCACCGCAATCCTTTCCTATGCGATGGCGCTGATCGGCACCTGGGTGCTGGCGCTGATCATCGACGCGCTCGCACCGACGTTCGGCGGCACCAAGAACCCGGTCGCGGCGATGAAGGTCGCGGCCTTCTCCGCAACGGCGGGCTGGCTGGCCGGCATCTTCGGGATCGTCCCCGCGCTGGCGGTTCTGTCGATCCTGGGGCTCTACAGCCTGTACCTGCTCTATCTCGGGCTGCCGCTGCTCATGAAGGCGCTGCCCGACAAGGCGATCGGCTATATCGTCGCGACGATCGTGGCCGCGGCCGTCGTGTTCATCGTGATCGGCGCGGTCACCACGACGATTGGGTCGCGGATGATGGCCCCCGCCCTGGTCGGTAGCACCAGCGGCACGATCGGCGTTCCCGGCGTCGGGTCGGTCGACCTGGGCAAGCTGGATGCCGCATCGAAGCAGATGAGCGCGGCGGCCGACCAGATGCAGAGCCAGGCCAAGGACGGCAAGCCCGCGACACCGCCCGCGACGTTGCAGGCGATGTTGCCGGCCACGATCGGCGGCTGGTCGCGAACCGAGGTCGAGAGCGCCAGCGGCGGCGCAGGCGGGATCGGCGGCAGCAACGCGACCGGGACCTATACCATGGGCTCCGACCGCATCACGGTGTCAGTCAGCGACATCGGCGCGATGGGCGCGATCGCGGCGCTTGGGTCCGCCTTCAACGTCCAGTCGAACAGGCAGACGGCGACGGGTTACGAGAAGACCGGGACCGTCAACGGCCGGATCACCACCGAGAAGTGGGACAGCGCCGATCATTCGGGCAGCTACTCCGTCGTGGTCGGCAGCCGCTTCACCGTGGCGGTCGAGGGCACTGCCCGCGATGCGGCGCAGTTCAAGGCCGCCATCGATGCGGTCGATCTCAGCAAGCTGCAGGCGATGGCGGCGAGCTAAGTCGCTGATGTGACGGTGGCGCGTCTTGCCGGCGCGCCACCTGCACCCTTGCGGGGCAAGCAGAGTTGCGTATCAGGCTGGTGGCTGAGAGGATAAGCCATGCCAGCCAGCGACCCGGCCGCGACGCAGCCCTGTTCGAGCCTGAAGATCAGCGAGACGATCCTGAAGACGGGACGGCTCGACGCGATGATCGCCTGGTACACGACGGTACTGGGCGTCCCGCCGTTCTTCGAGCACAGCCCCGACGCCGGCACCAAGCCGCTCGACCTCGGCGGGCAGACGCGCGCCAGCGATCTCAGGATGTGCTTCTTCCGGCTGTCGCTCGACTTCCCCTATGTGCAGACGATCGGCATCTTCCAGGAGCCTGGCATCACGCTGGAACCGGCGAAAAGCGCGCCAGGGCTGCACCATATGCAGCTGACCACCGCCAGTCTCGACGACCTGTGCGCCACCTATGACCGGCTGCTCGGCGAAGGGATGCGGCCGCATCGCAGCGCCGACCATGGCCCGATGACGAGCTTCTATTACCGCGATCCCGACGGCAACAATGTCGAGATCACCGCGCAGAACTTCCCGACGCTGGAGTCGATGGTCGCGTTCATGGCGTCGGACGCGTTCAAGGCCAACCCGTCGGGTCGCGAGATCGATCCGGAGGCATTTGTAGCGCAGCGGCGGGGAGTGACGGCATGAGGCTGGTCAAGATCGAGCGGGACGGCCGGAACGCCGAGGGGCTGCTCGACGGCGACACCGTCCACCTCGTCGGCGGCTGGCGCGACGGTCCGGCCGAGGACGCGCCCTTCTCCCTGTCGAAGCGGTCGCCGGCCGACCTCGCTGCGCTGCCCGCCGGCGGCGAGGCAGTGCCGCTGGCGTCGGTGACGCTGGCAGTGCCGATCGACCCGCCGGCCAAGATCATCTGCGTCGGCATGAACTATCGCGACCATCTCAGCGAGATCAAGGTCGAGGAGTCGAGCAGCCCGACCATCTTCCTGCGCACGCCCGACTCGCTGGTCGGCCACGACGCGCCGATCGTCCGGCCGCGCGCGTCGGTCACCTTCGACTTCGAGGGCGAGATCGCGGTCGTGATCGGCCGCGCCGGCCGCCACATCGCGGTGGAGGACGCGATGGACCATGTCGGCGGCTATAGCTGCTTCATGGACGGCAGCGTCCGTGAGTATCAGAAGCACTCGGTCACCGCCGGCAAGAACTTCTGGCACAGCGGCGCGATGGGGCCGTGGATCGTGCCGGCGAGCGAGTGGGACGTCGCCGACGCCAGCCTTGCGACCCGGCTCAACGGCGAGACGGTTCAGTCCGCGCGCGCCAGCCAGATGATCTTCGGCATCCGCGAGTGCATCAGCTATTGCTCGCGCTGGCTGGCGCTCAGGCCCGGCGACGTGATCGCCACCGGCACGCCGGGCGGCGTCGGCTCGCGCCGCACCCCGCCGCTGTGGATGAAGGCGGGCGACCGGCTGGAGGTCGAGGTCGAAGGCGTCGGCGTGTTGAGCAATCCGGTCGTCGACGAGGGCTGAGCGGACGCGCTGGCGATGAGCGACCTCGACCTGACCATCGCCTGCCAGGCCTATGACCGCGTCCAGGCCCTGCAGAGCGGCGAGGTGACGGTCGAGGGCTGCCGCGCCCGCGTGCTGACGCTGCGCGCGGAGGAAATTTTCGCGCGCGCCTATGCCGACGCGCCGTTCGACGTCACCGAGCTGTCGATGAGCAGCCACCTGCTGATGGTCGCGCGCGGCATCGCCAGCGCCTATGTCGCGATCCCGGTCTTTCCCTCGCGCATGTTCCGCCACTCGGCGATCTACATCCGCACCGACCGCGGCATCGAGCGGCCGGACGACCTGATCGGCCGGACCGTCGGCGTGCCGGAATATCAGATGACCGCGGCCTTGTGGGCGCGCGGGATGCTGTCGGACGAATACGGCGTCGCCGCCGCGTCGATCCGCTGGCGCACCGGCGGCCTTGACGAGTCGGGCCGCCAGGAGAAGTTCGGGCTGACCTTCGGCGACACGGTTGAGGTCGCGCCGATCGCTGCCGACCAGACCCTGTCGGCGATGCTGGCGGCGGGCGAGCTCGACGCGCTGGTCACCGCCCGCGCGCCCTCCTGCTACCGCCCCGGCAGCTCCGCAGTGGCGCGCCTGTTCGAGGACTACCGCGCTGCCGAGGAGGCCTATTTCCGCAGGACCCGGCTCTTCCCGATCATGCACGTGATCGGCGTTCGCCGGATGCTGGTCGACCGTCATCCCTGGCTGCCAGCCGCGCTGGTGAAGGCGTTCGACGAGGCGAAGCGGCGGTGCCTGCAGGCGATGCACGATGTCGGCGCGGTCTCGGCGATGCTGCCGTGGCTGGGCGACGACCTCGCCCGCACCGTCGCGGTGATGGGCAAGGACTATTGGCCTTATGGCGTTCCCGCTAACCGTGAGGCGCTGGAGGCGATGGTGCGCTATTCGCACGAGCAGGGCCTGTCGCCGCGCCGGCTCGCGCTCGAAGAGCTGTTCGCGCCGGGCACGCTGGGCTAGGCAGCGAAACCAAAGGAGACGGAAGCATGATCGACGTGAAGAGGTTCGGCCTGCTCGCCGTCGCCCTGGCGAGCGGCACCATGGCCTCCGCTGCCGGCCAGCAATGGCCGCCCGCCGGCGTATCCTACTATGGCGACACGGCCGCGCCGGACATCTCCGGCCTGTGGATGGGAACCGCGCTTGGGCTGCCGGGCCAGGGCGTCGCGTCCAATTCGGGCAAGTCCGCCGATGGCCGCCCGCCCAGCTATTGGTCGCCCTGGCCGCTGCCCTACACACCGCTCTATCAGAAGATCTACGACGAGCGGATCGCGGCGGCGAAGAAGGGCGTCCAGCTCGGCGACATCAGCTCCAAATGCCTGCCGTTCGGGATGCCGACCATGGTCGCGTCGATGAACTATCCGCATGAGATCGTGCAGACGCCCGGCCAGGTCACCCTGTTCGAGTTCGGCACCTTCCCCATCACGATCTGGACTGACGGCCGCCCGCATCCGGCCGGTTTGAAGCCCAGCTATAACGGCCATTCGATCGGTCATTGGGAGGGCGACACGCTGGTCGTCGACACGGTGGCGATCATGCCGACCACCTCGCTCGACTCGCATCGCGATCCGCATAGCGGCAAGCTGCATGTGAAGTGGACGATCCGCCGGGTCGCGCCGGACGTGCTCCACACCCAGATCACTTTGTATGACGACGAGGCGTTCACCGAGCCGGTGACGATGACCAACATCGCCCAGCGCAAGACCGACGCGAAATGGGCGTTGCTGGACGACCAGTCCTGCTTCGAGAACAATCAGGACGTCGCGCCACCCGACAAGGCGAGCGGGTTCATCAAGTTCTAGGCTGCCTCTTCACCCCGGCTTGATCCGGGGTCCCGCTATCCTTGCGTCCGTGAGAAGAAGCGGGACTCCGGATCAGGTCCGGGGTGACGGTAGAAGGATTTGTACCCGGCTCACCAAGGGTCGATCTTGCCGAGGCCGACGAACGCGCCGCTGAACGCAGCCTCTTCGGCGAGCGCCAGTTGTACGGCGGGGGTCGCGCCTTCCTCGACGGTCTGGTGGCCGCGATGGCCGTTGAGGTCGGTCGCAGTCGCGCCGGGGTTGGTCGAATTGACCGCGATCCCCGCCTCCTTGAGTTCGGCTGCGAGCTGCACCGTCAGCATGTTGAGCGCGGCCTTGGACGCGGAATAGCCGAGCGACTTGATGAAGGCGAACTTCCAGTCGGGATCGCCTTGCCGCGTCAGCGAGCCGAGGTCGCTCGACTGGTTGATGATCCGCGCCGATGGCGACTGACGCAATAGCGGAAGCATCGCTTGGGTCACGGCCAGCGTGCCGAAGAAGTTGGTGTCGAAGATGCGGCGCACCGCGTCCATCTCCACCTTGCCGGGCGTGCCGTCGCGGGGATCGTTGATGCCGGCATTGTTGACCAGCACATCGAGCCGGCCGTCCTCTGCCTCGATGGCAGCAGCGGCAGCGCTGATCGTGGCGGGATCGATGAGGTCGATATGAACTGCCCGCACGTCCGCCCCGCCCTGCCTGAGCGAGGCGGCAGCCGTTTCGCCGGCATCCAGATCGCGAGCGCCCAGCCAGACGCGCCATCCCGCCTCGCCCAGCCGCCGCGCGATCTCCAGGCCGATGCCCTTGTTACCCCCGGTGACCAGAGCGATCCTGTTTACGGCATCAGTCATGACGATCGGCTCCTATGCTGCATCGCAGCACGCCTAGTGCATGATCGACCCGCCATCCACAACGACCGTCTGCCCGGTCATGAAATCGCTCTCCGCCGACAGCAGAAAGGTAACGATGCCGGTCAGGTCGTCGGGCTTCTGGTCGCGCGGGATGCAGCGCGACTTGACCGTCGCCGCCGCGAGGTCGCCCGAATAGTCGGGATTGTCGCCAATCGCCTCGCTCATCGTCAGCCCTGGCGCGACGCAGTTGACGCAGATGCCGGCGCTGCCGACCTCGCGCGCAACCGACCGGGTGATGCCTAGCAGCGCTCCCTTCGATGCCACGTACGGCACCAGGAACGGCGTGCCCTTGAACAGCGTGCCCGAGGCGATGTTGACGATCTTGCCATAGCCCTGGCGCTTCATCGTGGGCAGCACCGCCTTGATCATCTCGAACGTGCCGCGCACGTTGACGCGCAGCACCTGATCGAACTCGTCGGACGACACCTCTTCGACCGGCTTGGCGCGCAGCGTCGCGAACAGCGCCGCGTTGTTGACGAGGCCGTCGACGCTGCCGAACTTCGCCAGCACTGCCTCGACGAACCCCGCCACCGCTGCCGCGTCGGTGATGTCGCAGACCGCGCCATGCGCCTCGCCGCCAGTCGCCTCGACCGCGGTCACGGTGGCGGAGGGATCGAGGATGTCGCAAACCGCGACCTTCGCGCCCTCCTTGGCGAGCGCGGTCGCATAGGCTGCGCCGATGCCGCGCGCCGCGCCCGTCACGATTACCGTACGTCCCGTCAGTCTCGCCATGTCCTATCCTCTCAGCGCCAGTGTTCGTGATGGCCAAACCGCTATTTCGCGGCCGGAGGTCCGGCCATGCTGCGCGATGACTGCACGATGAGGTCGTGCAGATAGGCAGCCGCCGGCGTCAGGGGAAGCTCGGTGCGCGTGACCATGTAAATCGGCAGCGGATCGAGCTTCTCGCTCAAGGGCAGGACGGCGAGGCCAAACGGCTCGATCCGCACGGCCCAGCCTGCCGGCAGGACTAGCAAGGCATCGGACGCGGCGACGGCCGTCACCGCACCCAGCGCCGTTTCGGCTTCAACGACGACGGCCAGACGAGACGGCCCGCCTGGTTCGTGCAGCGGGTCGGCCTCCTCCCGCGACATCGCAATCCATTGCGCGTCGGCGATCTGCGCCAGCGACGTGGCACCGGCAAGCGGGTGCCCTGCCCTGCCGACCACGATGCGGCGTTCATCGTAGAGCCTGTCGAGCATCAGGCCTTCGACGGCGCGGTCCGCTGTCACCGGACCGACATGGAAATCGAGGATGCCGTCGCGCACCCTGCTTCCCAGCTTGGCGAAGTCTCCCTCGACGATACGGACGCGAGTATCCGTAAAGCGCGTCCGGAACGCCTTCAGGGCAACCGGCAGGATCGACGCGAGCGGCCCCGCCGACATGCCAATTGCAACCAGACCGGTTGTTGATCCGCCGGTGCCGCCAATCTCGTCACACGCCCGGTCGAGTTCGCGTTGCGCTGCCGACACCCGCTGCAGGAACATCTCGCCAAGCGGCGTCAGGGCCATCGACCTCTTGCCACGCTTGAACAATGCCGTGCCGAGTTCGCGCTCGAGCTGCCGGATGCTGTGGGTCACCACATGCTGCGAGACGCCAAGCTCGGCCGCGCCCGACAACAGGCTGCCGCGCTCGGCGACGGCGATGAAGTGGCGGACCTGGGACAGCTTCACTCGATCGTTCTGGCAACATGCGAGCAAAAAAGCCATCACCTCCGGACGGGCCAAGTTGGCCTATCTATATCGTGATAGCGCCGGCTGCAGCGGCGGTTACCATGCAAGATAAGCGCAAGAGGTAGAGAGCGATGAGTGACGATCGGCAATATAGCTCGGTAGAGGAACTGGTGACGTCGGTCCCCGATCTGGTCGAGTATTTCGCCAACAACCCCTCGTCGCCGCACGCCCGCAACCGGCCCAGCGCCTCGCCGGTGCCGGCGGAGTTCACCAACTGGCGCGACGAGCAGCATGCCTGGCGCGACAAGGCGGTGCTGTTCGACCAGGCGCACCACATGCCGGAGCTGTTCCTCAAGGGGCCGGACGCGCTGAAGCTGCTGACCTATCTGGGCATCAACAGCTTCGCCAATTACCAGCCCGGCCGCGCCAAACAGTATATCGGCTGCAACCACAACGGCCAGGTGATCGGCGAAAGCGTCCTCCACTATCTGGGCGACGACAGCTTCGAGCTGATCAGCGGGATGCAGCTGCAGGACTGGGTGGCGTTCAACGCCGAGACCGGCGGCTACGACGTGACCGTGCGGCGCGACCTGCAGACCGCGCAGAACCCGGGCGGCCCGGACGGTCGCACCAACTTCCGCTTCGGCATGGACGGCCCCAATGCCGAGCACGTCTTCAAGGCGGTGGTCGAGGGCGAGGCACCCGAAATTCCGTTCTTCCGCACCGCGCGCGTCAGGATTGCCGGCGTCGACGTCATGGCGCTGCGCCACGGCATGGCCGGCCACAAGGGCGTCGAGCTGTCGGGGGCCTATGCCGACGGGCCGAAGGTGCGTGAAGCGTTGATGAAGGCGGGCGAGCAGTACGGCCTGACCCCCGCCGGCCGGCTCGCCTATTTCAGCTCGCCTTCGGAAGGCGGCTGGTGGGCCTATCCGCTGCCCGCGGGCTATACCGACCCCAAGCTCAAGGCGTTCCGCGAGTGGCTGCCCGGCAATTCGTGGGCGGCGAAGGCGCAGCTCAGCGGCAGCCTGCGCCTGCCCAACATCGAGGATTATTACGTCACGCCATGGGATATCGGCGTCAACCGGCCGATGCGCTTCGACCATGACTTTGTCGGCCGCGAGGCATTGGAGAAGATGGTCGACCAGCCGCACCGCACCAAGGTGACGCTTGTGTGGAACCGGGAGGACGTCGCCGCGATCAACGCGTCGCAGGGCAGCGCTGACCCGTACAAGAAGATCGAGTATCCGGTCGCATCCTACGGCTTCCCACAGGCAGACGCGGTGCGTGACGCCGACGGCGCGCTGGTCGGCATGGCCGGGTTCTGCGGCTACACCGCCAACGAGGACAACATGGTGTCGCTCGCCATCGTCGACGCCGAGCATGCGGCGGTCGGCACCGAGGTCACCCTGGTCTGGGGCGAGCCCGATGGCGGCTCGCGCAAGCCGCAGGTCGAGCGGCATCGCCAGTTCGAGATCCGCGCGACGGTGGCCCCCGCTCCCTATGCCGAGGCGGTGCGCCGGATGAAGACCGAGGGTATCGGCAAGGCGGTTTGATCCGGCGTGACTTACCAGCATTGCTGCTGGTATTGACGACACATCGGCTGATCGCCACGGATTGCTGGCGATGTTGGCTCGATCCGCGGCGGTCGAGCCGTCAGCGAGGCTCAGCGACAAGGACGCGATATGGGCGATGTTGGATATGATAGGGGTCAGGTGATCGAGGCGGCCGCGGGCCGGCTGATCGACGGATACTCGATCGAGATCACCGGCAAGGACATCGCGGCGCTGCGCGAGGCCGCGCCCGGGATCGCGCCCGGCACCGCCGTGTCGGTCACCTTCCTCGCCACCGACACGCTCGACCAGCGCATGGCCGCCGCCGCCCTGGTCCGCGAACTCGGCTTCGAACCGATGCCGCATCTCTCCGCCCGCCGGATCGCGTCGTCGGCCGAGCTGGAGGCGATGGTGTCGCGCGCGGCGAGCGAGGCCGGTGCGCAGCGGATGTTCCTGGTCGCCGGCGATCCGCCGGTGCCGGCCGGCCCGTTCGGGGACACGATGGCGCTGCTGAAGAGCGGGCTGTTCGAGCGTAACGGCATCCGGACGATCGGCATCGCCGGTCATCCGGAAGGTCACGCGGTGATGGATCGAACAGCGGTCTGGCAGGCGCTGAAGGACAAGGATGCCGAGATCGCGGCGCGCGGCATGGCGACGCTGATCGTCACCCAGTTCGGGTTCGACGCCGCGCCCTTCCTCACCTGGCTGGACGAATTGCGCGGGCACGGCATCGACGCGCCGGTGCGGATCGGCGTGCCGGGGCCGGCGGGGATTAAGACATTGCTGCGCTTCGCTGCGCATTGCGGGGTCGGCGCGTCGGCCAGCGTGATGGCGAAATACGGCCTGTCGATCGGCAAGCTGTTCGGCTCCGCCGGTCCCGATCGATTGATCGAGGCGCTGAGCGACGGGTTGCGGCCTGCGCATGGCGATGTGCGGCTGCACTTCTATCCGTTCGGCGGCGTCGGCAAGACGATGACGTGGATCAACGACTATCTGGCGGCGACCGACGCGGCGCGCCGGCGATGACGAAGGATGTTTGAATGAAGGAAGTCTGCACCCTCAGCCTGTCGTGCGAGGATCGTCCCGGCCTGGTCGCCGACGTCGCCGGCTTCATCGCCGCGCAGGGCGGCAACATCGTCGACGCGCAGCAGTTCAACGACACCAGCAACAACCGCTTCTTCATGCGCGTGCTGTTCGAGCTGGCCGCCAGCCCGCCGCCGGTCGAGGCGTTCCGGACCCGTTTCGCGCCGCTGGCGGCGGAGCGCGGCATGGACTGGCGACTGCGCGCGCCCGGTCATCGCCAGCGCGTGCTGATGATGGTGTCGAAATTTGACCACTGCCTCGGCAACCTGCTCTACCGGATGCGGATCGGCGAGTTGCCGATGGACGTGGTCGGCATCGTCTCCAACCATCCGCGCGCGGCGCTACAATCGATGGTCGGCGACATCCCGTTCCATTACCTGCCCGTCACCCCCGCCACCAAGCCCGAGCAGGAAGCGGCGGTGAAGCGCATCGTCGAGGAGACCGGCACCGACCTGGTGGTGCTGGCGCGCTACATGCAGATCCTGTCGGACGACATGTCGGCCTATCTGTCGGGCCGCTGCATCAACATCCATCACAGCTTCCTGCCCGGGTTCAAGGGTGCCAAGCCCTATCACCAGGCGCACGCGCGCGGGGTGAAGATGATCGGCGCGACCGCCCACTACGTCACCGGCGATCTCGACGAGGGCCCGATCATCGCGCAGGATGTCGAGCCGATCAGCCATTCGGACACGCCCGACGATCTGGTCCGCAAGGGCCGCGACATCGAGCGTCGCGTGCTCGCCGCCGGCGTCGCCTACCACCTTGAGGACCGGGTGCTGATCAACGGGTCGAAGACCGTAGTCTTCCAGAACTAGACGCGATGGGCATGGGTCAGCCTTGTGGCGACAAGGCCTTCGCCTCGTTCATCGCCGCGCGGTGAAACAGATCGCTGAGATGCTGCGCCGCCGGCGTCAGCGGCAATGTCGCCCGGCTGACGATGCAGATCTCGGGCGCGGCGAGCTTCTCGGCGAGGTGGATCGGTGCCAGCAGCCCGGTCACGCGCGCGAAGCCAAGCCATTGCTGCGGCAGGATGGTGATGAGGTCGGACGATGCGGCGACGGTGATCGTCGACAGCGCCGTCTGCGTGCGTACCGCGACAACGGGCGCAGGCAGGCCGCGCTCCTCGAACAACGGACGCAGGTCGATGTCGCCGCCGGCGATGGCGGAGGTCATTACCCATTCCGCCGTTGTCAGGTCTTCCAGCGACCGTGCCGCGGCGAGCGGATGCCCCTTGCGCCCGATCACGACGCGGAAATTGTCGAACAACGCCTCGACCTTGATCGCGCTGCCGAGCGCCCGCGTCGCCATCGGGCCGACATAGAAGTCGATCGAGCCGTCGCGGATACCCGCATCGAGCGCCGGGAACAGGCTTTCGATGATGTGCAGCTTGACCCGCGGGAACCGCTTCCGGAACGGCACGATCGCGCGCGGAAGCAGCGCGACATGCGCGGCGCTGGACAGGCCGATCGACACCTCGCCGGTGTCGATGCCGACATGCTGCAGCACTTCCTCGCGCGCCCGTTCCAGTTCGCGCTGCACCGCGCGGCCGCGCATCGCGAAGGTCCGACCGGGTTCGGTCAGCGCCATGCCGCCGATCGAGCGGTCGAACAGCTTAACGCCAAGCTCGTCCTCCAGCTCGCGGATGCTGCGGCTCAGCGCCGGCTGCGACAGGCCGAGCCGCCGTGCCGCACGGCGCAGCCCGCCGGTGTCGGCGATCGAGGCGAGATCGCGCAGCTGGGTCAATTTCATCGCCACCTCCCGCTGTCCGGCGCGTTGTCTTTCCTCATGCAAGAGGTTCATCACCATGGCAAATGACCAAGAACACCCGACCGTCGCCGTCGATACCGGCGACGACTTCCTGTTCGACCCCGATCGCGTCGAGCTGACGCCGGGCAGCCTGATCGACGGCGGGATCGTCACGGGCGAGGGCGACGGCTTTGCGATCATCCGCCCGTCCGACGGCAAGACGCTGCATGACGAGCGTGGTGCCAGCCGCGATCAGGTCGACCGTGCCGTGCGGGCGGCGCGCAAGGCGCACGCGTCCGGGACTTGGGCCGACGCCCCGCCTCGCCAGCGCGCGCAGGTGTTCCGCCGCTGGGCCGATCTGGTCGAGGCCAATGCGGGCGAGCTGGTCCAGCTGGAGTCGCTGGTGTCGACCCGCCTCGCGACCGAAGTCGCGACCCGGGACATCATGGTGACGGTCGCGATCATTCGTTATTATGGCGAGCTGATCGACAAGATCGAAGGCGAGATATATTCCTCGGCGGCGGACGTGTGGAGCCTCGGGGTACGCGAGCCATACGGCGTCGTCGCCTGCATCTCGCCATGGAACGTGCCGATGCTGCTCGCGACCACCAAGATCGCGCCGGCGCTGGCGGCGGGCAACGCCGTCCTGCTCAAGCCGTCCGAGTTCACCGCCTATTCGATGAAGCGCGTCGCCCAGCTCGCGATCGAGGCCGGCCTGCCCGCCGGCCAGCTCGCTGTCCTGGTCGGCACCGGCGGCGAGACGGGTCACGCGCTCGTTACCCATCCCCAGGTCGATTATGTCGCCTTTACCGGCTCGACCGCGACGGGCCGGCAGGTGATGGCCGACGCCGCGCTGTCCG
>NZ_CAHJXA010000014.1 GCF_903644135.1 Sphingomonas bacterium
GAAGCGCCGCTTCGCGGCGAGCCTGCATTTCGGCGCCTTTGACCGCCAGCCGCTCCCGGTCGAGCCGCTGGTCGCCAAGCTCGCCGGGCTGTCGCCTGCCCATGCCGGTGCGGCCGCGGTCGGCGATGGCGTGGCGATGCCTGGGGTCCCGTTCTTCGGCCGTACGCTGAAGCCGCTGGCGAACGATCCCGACACCTTCCTGACGACGCTCGACCCGGCGCAACCGCCGGCCAGCTACAAGGCGCTGGCGCTGCAGGCGTGCGGCGAGCGGGCGCATTGCAAGCTGCTGGGCTGGACCGACCCGAGCGCGATGGCGTTCACCATGCCGCTGCCGTCCGAGGCGCAGGCGGCGCTGTCGTTCAGCTACCTGCGCGACCGCGCGAGCGGGTTCGACAAGGCGCTTTGGAACTGTACCGAGTTTCCGCGGGCACCGGCGGGCGCGTGCATGAAGCGGCAGCCACCGCGAGCCGCGCCGGTGGAGGATGCGGCCGATGCGCCGGTGACGACCAAGGCGCCGGACGAACTCGGCGGCGTACGCCGCAAAAGTGCCGCTCCCGCGCCGACGCCGACGCCCTGATTAGCCGCTCAGCTTGCGCAGAGCGGTCGCCCGCCCGGCGTCCTCAGGCTGAGCGCCTCCGAAACCGACTCGCTCTGCCGCTCGACCGTCAGCGCCGCCAGCGACGCGCGGCCGGTGCAGCGCCGGTCGCAGGCCGGCGGCACCTCGGTGGGGAAGACGACCCGCGTGCCGTCGAAGCGGGCGGTCAGCCGGCAATCCTCGCCGAGCCGCACGTCGAGCGTGTCGCCGCTGCGCCGCACTGTGCCGCTGGCGGCACACCCCTGCCCCAGGCCATAGTCGATCAGCACGCCGAAACGATCGCCCTTGCCGTCGCCCGGTACGATGCACGCCCGGTCGGTGTCGCGCGCCCAGGCACCGACGATCGACTGCGAGGCTGGATCGACCACCAGCCCCGCGGCGACCGCCGCCTGCTCCAGCCGCGCGCCGGCATCGTAATGGCCGGCAGCGCTTGGCGATTGATGACAGGCGGCGGCCAGCAACAGCACCGCCACGACCGCCCGCCTCACGCGACCGGCACCAGCGTCTCGTCTTCGATCCGCCGGAAGAAACAGCTCGGCCTGCCGGTATGGCAGACCGGCCCGGCCGGATCGGCAATCACCCACAGCGCATCCTGGTCGCAATCGATCCGCAGCTCGTGAACGGTGAGGACATTGCCCGACGTCTCCCCCTTGCGCCACAGCCGCTGCCGGCTGCGCGACCAGAAATGCGCCTCGCCCGTGGCCCGCGTCGCCGCCAGCGCCTCGGCATTCATATGCGCCACCATCAACAACGCCCCCGACGCGCGATCGGTGACGACCGCGGTGATCAGGCCGGCGGCGTCGTATTTGGGATTGAGGACCGGGAGGGTGTCGCGAGCATCGTGCATGGCGGCAGTTTAGCCGGGGGACGGGAATATAATAGGGGTGGCGACTTTTGGTGGGAAGCAGCATGTCCGCTATGGAATGAAATGCGATAATTATGCTCGTTTGTTCATATTCACACGAGACGGTTCCCACGCGGTGCTTCTTCGGCTCCGAAAAATCCGTGAAGCCTTTCAGATGGTGCCTTGCGGTGAGCTGTTGTCGCGTTAGATTGCGGCTCCCGCCACTTGTCATCTTTGCCATTTATAATCCGGCTGTTCGGCTTACGAACGCGACTTTTAACCTAAATTGCGGATGCCGCGAGCTCCCGGTAACGTTCGAGGAAGCGGCGCTTAGCGTCTTGCGGCGTCAATCGCTCGACGACTACTGGTGCGGGCGGGATGCCGGCCTCCGCTGCCCAGAAATCGGTACCTTCGGGCATAACCTGCGCCTGCTCCGCGGCAAGCACGCTCAGGTCGGCCTCCTTCACCTCGGCTGGCATCTCTTCAATGCCGAAGCGAGCCAGAATAGCGCGTTCGAGAGTTCGCTCTATTTGCCTGTACTCGGGCAGGAGCTGCTTGAGTGGCCTCGTGACGTCGCCGATAAAGGCCTCGGTCGCGTCGTGTAATAACGCGGGCAGCTCGTGCCCGATGCAGACCGCGCTCACCAGCAGGCTGTGTTCGGCGACCGAAAAGAATCCGTCAGCCTGACCGGCGTAGCGGCAAGTATGCGCGAGGCCGTGAGCGATGTCTTCGATTGTAAATTCGCACGCCTCTGGGTCGAGTAAGTCGAGCCACGCACCGCTCTGAAGCCGTATACGTGGCCCGGTGCCGACACTCACCGCTATAGCTTTCATCATCGCCGGTGCGCGTAGGGTGGTGCCGGGCTCTTGTGAAGCAGGGGTTGCGTCAGCGATCCGTCCGATCGAGCGCATTTACGCTTAACCGGTCACGGCGGAGCGGCTATCCCGGTCGGCCGGAGAGGGCCGCAGGGGGGGGGCAGATGCCGACGTACATCGTGATTTCGGGAGCGATCGCGAGCGGGAAGACGACGCTGGGCGACGCAATCCTGGCCCGCGTCGGCGGCGAGCGGATGTCCACGCGTCAGTCGATCGTGTCGCGGACCGGTGTCGCGTCGCGTCGGGAGGAACTGCAGCGCGCCGGAGACGAGCTCGACCGGGAGACCTCATTCGGCTGGGTTGCCGAAGACGCGCTGGAGCGTGCGGGCTCCATTCCGTCGGGCGTGCTGGTGGTCGACGCCGTGCGGCGCGTCGAGCAGGTCGACCGGCTGCGCGCCGCGACGAGCGATCCCGTGAGGCACATTCACCTAGTCGCGAACGACGTCGAGCTGGCGCGGCGCCACGCGGCTCGCGTCCACGACGTCGAGGAGCCTGCGCTGTACGACGACGTGCGGGCGAGCGCGACCGAGGCCGCGGTCGACGACCTTGCTGCCCGCGCGGACGTGCTGATGGACGCGTCTCGCCTGGATAGAGCCGGCGCGGTCACGGCGGCGCTCGCCGGACTCGGCCTGCTCCCGTCGAGGGTTGTCGCCGATGGCCGGCTCGTCGACGTGGTGGTTGGCGGGCAGTATGGCAGCGAGGGCAAGGGGAACGTGTGCTCCTTCCTGGCGCCGGAGTACCAGGTGCTCATGCGCGTCGGGGGCCCCAACGCCGGTCACCGGGTCCGCAACCCCGACTTTGACTTCGTCCACCTGCCGTCGGGCACGCTGCACAACCCTGGCGCGAGGCTGCTCATCGGGGCGGGCGCCACGCTGTCCCTCCCCGTGCTGCTGGGCGAGATCGCCGAGCTGTCGATCGGGGCCGACCGCCTGTCCGTCGACCCGCAGGCGATCGTCATCGAGGATTGGGACCTGTCCTGGGAGGTGGGGGCGCTGGAGGTGATCGGATCCACGAAGAAGGGCGTCGGCGCTGCGACGGCGCGCAAGATCCTCGGCAGGGGCGGCGGCGCGGAGCGGTTCGGGCCGCCCGTGCGGCTGGCCCGCGACGTCGAGGAGCTGCAGGACTTCGTGCGCCCGGTGTTCGCCGAGCTCGAACGCGCCTACGCGGCCGGCGAGCGGATCATGCTGGAGGGCACGCAGGGCACCGACCTCAGCCTCCACCACGGGATGTGGCCGCACGTGACGTCGAGGGAGACGACGGCGAGCGGCTGCCTCGCCGACGCGGGCATCCCCCCGACGCGGGTCCGCGACGTCGTCATGGTCGTCAGGACCTACCCGATCAGGGTGGGCGGCACCTCCGGCGGCATGGGCGTCGAGATCGGCTTCGACGTCGTCGCGTCGCGGTCGGGACTGGACGAGGAGGGCATCCGCGGGACGGAGGTGGGCACGGTCTCGAAGAAGCCGCGCCGCGTCGCCGAGTTCGACCTCGGCCAGGTGCGCCGCGCCGCCGCGCTGAATGGCGCGACTCGCATCGCGCTCACCTTCGCCGACTATCTCGGCGCCGAGAATCGCGGGGCGACGTCGCTGGAAGGTCTGAACCCCGCCACGCGCGAGTTCGTTGCGCGCATGGAGGAGGTGACGGGCGCGCCGGTGGACCTCGTCGCGACTGGGCCAGGAAGGGCCGATGTGATCGACCGGAGGGAAGGGTGACAGTCGACGAGCTAGTGAGGCGCCATCCGCGCCTGTGGCACATGGCGGCCGATCGCAGCTGGCCGGGCATCCGCGCGCGCGGGCTCCTCAGCGTGTCCGGTCTGCTCGACGTCTACGGCGTCGAGGGTGGCGAGCGCCTCGCGATAGAATCCGCGCGGCGTCCGGACAGCGTGGTGCTCGCGCGCGACGGCCTCGAAGAGGCGGTCGTCCGCGACAACAAGCCGATGTACGAGAGCGTCCTAGCGCGCAACCTGCAGGACGGCCTCCAGCCCCGCGCCTGGTATGAGATCCTGAACGCGAAGAGCTTCTTTTGGGTCGATCGCGAGCGGCTCGAGCGCCTGCTCGGCGCGAAGGCCTACGCCGGACAGCCGCAGGTGGTCGTGGAGGTGAACACGCGCGCGCTGGTGGACAGGCACGGCGACCGCGTCCGCCTCTGCTCGATCAATTCCGGCCAGACGCTCTACGGCGGCCAGACGCGCGGCCTGGAGACGTTCAGGCGCATCGAGGACTTTCCGGACGACGGCGGCAGGCTTGGCGGGCCGGGCCGTCCCCGCATCGTCGAGCTGGTCGTCGAGGGCGGGGTTCCGGACCTGATGGAGCTCGCGACGCGAGCGGATCGCGTTGCGAACGGCGGCTCCGAACCGCTTTGGCCCTGACCCGCTGCACCCGGGCGGCGCCGCTTGCGGTCGCCCGGCCGTTCCGCTATGGAGAACAACATGCGAACGTTCTTGCTCGTGGCGGCGATGTTCGCGCTCCCGCTCCTCGTCTGGCTTTTCATGTCGCTGGTCGCCGCGACCGCGCGCGTGTGGAAGGGCGGCGTGGCGGACGCGCGAGAGTTCCAGCGTGCGGGCTTCCGACTGCTCCCGTTCCTGCGTGCGGGGGTCCGTCGGCAGGACAGCGGCTCGCTGGTGCCGACGAGGGCCGGCGTCCGCGCTGGCGTCAGGCGCGGCAGGATCTTCGTCGCGGAGACGCGGGCCGTCTCCAAGGACGTGTTCTAGACCTCCGCCGGCGCTGAGCCGTGGGGGTGAATCCGGCAGAACCCTGGAAGGGCGCGTTCCGCAGCTACGCGGGTTGGGTGCCCAACGTCCGCAGTCACCTGTCGTTCAGCATGATCGGGGCCGCGCGCGGCGCGCAGACCTTCACGCTGCCGATGCACGGGGAACCCGTCCGCGTCGTCCTCGTGCTGCAGCGCCGGGTGGTGAACGACTTCCCGCTGCCGGGCTGGGCGGCCGAGCGGCTGATCCCGGACCTCGCCGTCAACTGGCTCCTGGAGGCGGAGACGGCGGCGACGACCCTGCCCGTCGGGGGCCCGACCGGCCTGAGGATCGAGCGGGATCGCCAGGGGATGCTGCGCGGGCGCGTCTACTTCCTGCCGCGGCAGGATACGCGCGCCGACCGCGCGCGGCAGGAGGCTGTGCTGGCGAACGTCTCCCACGAGATCGAGAGTCGCAAGTCGCGCCGCTCGCGCGCCGGCCTGCGGGCGTTCCGCGCCGAGGTGCGGGAGCGGGTCGAGCTGTCTGGCCGCCACGTCGCCATCGAGTTCGCGCTCATGCGCACCGGCGAGTGCCGCGTCTGGTTCGAGCGGCCGGCGTTCGGGATGTCCCGTGTTCGCCTGGACCGCGTGGCGGAGCAGGCCTACTACTTCATCAAAGACGTGGTGCACGACCACACGCACCACGACCCGAGCTCGGACCAGATCACGCCGCTGGTGCGCTACAGGCCGGGCGAGACGGAGCCGGGGCACGCGCACGAGGCCGCGTGGCGCCGGGAGACGCTGTGGAGCCTCTCGCGCGAGGTCGAGCGGCTGAACCGCGAGGGCGGGCTGACGAGCCAGCGGCGATCGCTCGGCATCATCGCCTACGCCGAGGCCTTCCAGGCTTCGCTCATGGGCCACATACGCGACGCCGATGCTCCGGAGGGGTTCAGGTCCAGCTCCAGCGTGCACGACTTCGACTTCAAGCACCTTAAGGACTCGATCAAGGCCGACATCGACGTCAACGCGACGAGGCTGTCGCAGCGCGTGCAGGTGGCGATCGCCGGTGCGGCGACGTTCGTGTCCACCACCGCGCTCGTCAGCTCGCTGGTAAGTGCGCACAATGGAGGCTTGCCCGCGCCAGAGCGCGATGCGGGCCGGGGCGTCGCCGGCCTGGGCGGCCTCGACTGGCTGCTGCCCGTGCTCGACTGGAACCCGGCGGTGACCGGCCTCGCCGCCACAATCCTGCTGTTGGGGCTGATCTCCTACTTCCTTCTGGACGGCCGGGCCGGCGTGTTCAACGCCGCCCAGTGCGTTATATCGCAATTCGGTCGCGCGCTTTCGGTGACCGTCATTCGGGGACCGCGCGCGCAGTGGCTGGTGGATCTGGCGTTCCACTTCGTCGCGGCGACCGTGGCCGCAGCGCTTGCGGCGCTTTGCGTGGCGGTGATCGCGAACGCGCTGTAGGACGGGAGGCGGGAGGGACCGTGGTCATGTCGGAGCGCTGGGAGGAGCGGCGGAGTGAACGTCGACGCCACGCCGACGACGACAGGACCGACTTTGAGATCGACTACGCGCGCGTCATCCACTCCGGCGCGTTCCGGCGACTGCAGGGCAAGACGCAGATCCTGTCGCTTGGCGACGACGACTTCTACCGCACCCGCTTGACCCATTCGATGGAGGTGGCCCAGGTCGCTGAGGGCGTGGTGCAGCGCCTTCGCGCGGCCGGGCTGCCCGCCGCCTCCGAGATTTTGCCGCCGCCCGCCCTCGTCCGCTCCATCGGTCTGGCGCACGACATCGGCCATCCGCCCTTCGGTCACGGCGGCGAGCTGGCGCTGAACTACTGTATGCGGGAGGCCGGCGGCTTCGAGGGCAACGCGCAGACGCTCCGCATCCTGTCGCGGCTCGAGGATTTCTCGGACCGCGACGGCGCCGACCTGACGCGCAGGGCGCTGCTCGGCGTCCTCAAGTACCCCGCTCTTCGCGCGGAGGTGGCGGACTCGTCACTGACGCCGACGCTGTCCGACGGGCCATCGACCATCGCGGTCCTCGACGCCGCGAGGTGCCGGCCGGCCAAGGCGGTCTACGATGCCGACGCGGCCGTCCTCGACTGGGTTCTGGCGCCGCTGACCGCGGCCGACCGCGACCTGTTGCGCGAGGTCGATCGCTCGCGTCCGGGGCACGGCAGGACGGTCGCGAAGTCCTTCGACTGCTCCATAATGGATGCCGCCGACGACATCGCCTACGGTGTGCACGACCTTGAGGATGCGATCGCGCTCGGCCTTGTGACGGAGCCCGACTTCCGGGACGGCGTCGCGGCGGACGCTTGCGCGGCGCTGGTCGACGCTCTGGCGCTGCGGCCGCTCGGCGGGGTCCACGGCCATGGCTACGACGGCTTCGTGGCGCGGCTCTTCGGCGACGCCTCCGCCCGCAAGGGCGCGATAGGACGTTTGGTCCACCATCTCATCCGCGGCGTCGAGGTGGACGAGCTCACCGCGTTCTCGGAACCCATGCTGGGCTGGCGCGCCAGGCTGGACGGGGCTGGCGACGTCCTGCTGCGGGCGCTGCAGTCGCTGGTCGTGCGGCGGGTGATCGACAGCCCCGGGGTGCAGCAGCTCGAGTTCAAGGGGCGCAGGATGGTGGTCGCCGTCTTCGAGGCGGTCTGCACGGATCCGCGCCGGCTCCTGCCAGCCGACGTGTGGCGGGCCTACGAGCGGGAGGGAAGCTCGCTCAGGGTCGTGGCCGACCACCTCTCGTCCTTCACCGATGCCGCCCTGGTGCGCGCCTACGATCGCCTCTTCAGTCCCCGCGCCGGATCGGTTTTCGACCGGGTCTGAGTCAGGTAGGCACGACCCTGGCCGGGACGCCGGCCTTGCGGACCAGGTCCGCGATGTGGCTCGTCATGCCGACCTCGCCGAGCAGCTGCACCCCGGCGTCCGCGTCGATCCCGTGAAGTAGGGCGCGCAGCTCCTCTATGCCCAGTGACACGGGGAAGCCGACCCACCGCTCGCGCTCGCCGGGCACCAGGATTTGGGACGAGCTCTGTGTGGCGCCCTGATGCGTCTGCACGATCCAGGCGGCCGTCCCGTCGTGCACCCATTCCGTCCGCACCGGGCCGAAGGTCTCGGCCAGACGGTCCATCGCCGCCCGAACGTCTTCGATGACCTGGATGGGCAGGTCCTCGGGGCTCCTGCGTCCCAGCATAAACAGGTCGCCGCTGCCCGCCACGCCCTCGATCACGGCCCGGCCGTTCACATCGACGAGGCTCGCTCCAGAGTGGCGGGCCTGGACCCCCGCCTGCGCGAGCACGGAGGCGATCATGTTCCCGTCCGGGTCCTCGTCGGCCATGAGCCCGAACGGATCGAGCCAGCCCCGATGGGTGGTAAAAAGGCCGGGCTGCTGCTCGGTGGGGCACGTTCTGATCCAGGTCTCGCGCGATCCCGTGTCCTGTCCGAACGTGAAGGGCGCAACGCGTCGGGCCACCACGGTCGTCCTCGGGACCGGCATGCCCGCCAGATGAGTCATGAGAAGGCCATAGGCCTTGTCGCCCAGATGCCGGCTGAAACGGTTGGGCCAGCCCAGTGAGGGGATCGCCGAAGGTCCGTCGTCGTCCTCGTGCTCCCAAAGCAGGGTGTGGGTCTGACGCCAGCCGCGTGGTCTCGGGTGGATGCTGAACTCCACGCGGCCGCCGGACGGACCGAGATCGGGCGCGAAGCCGTACACGGTTTCGAGCAGTCGCATTCCCAGATCAAGCGGCAGCGACGCGACGCCGGGCTTCTCGACGCACCGGGGCGTATCGTCCGGCGCGAACTCGAGCACTCCGCCCTGCGCGACGCCCGACACGCCGCCATCCGCGACGTCCACCGTCTCGTTGGCGATTGTGTGGAGCCCCTCGGCGGAAAGCCTGTTCACCGTCGTCACGATCGCGTCGAGGTCTGTCAGCCCGTAGACGAACTCCCGGCTCCTGGGGCTCTCCGGCGTGTAGCTGCGGACGTTGACGGATCGGTCGGAGGAACGCGACAGGAGGTGGGCCAGCGCCTGCACCGGTTCGTCGAAGCGCTGGTTAGGCTGGAGTCCGCGGATCCGCAGGTAGGCCTGTTCGGGCCCGGCGCGGCCGGGCTCGAAGCTGACGAACTGGGCAACGTTTCCGACCTCCGCCAGCTCGTCAAGCGATCGGTCTTTCCGCAGATGCATGCGCGCTCCTCTATGTCCGCAGGGTGCCACAGAACACCCCGCCCGGTAAACGGGCGTTTGGGGTGTGGACGAATGGCGGCGCCTCGCGCTTAGTCGAAGCGGATCATGCCCGGCTCTCCATTACGTCGAGCACCGCGTCGGCGATGTTGGTGTAGGCGCCGCAGCGGCAGATATTGCCGCTCATCTGCTCGCGCACGTCCTCGCGCGTCTTCGCATGGCCCTCGTTGATGAGCCCCTGCGCTGAGCAGATTTGGCCGGGCGTGCAATAGCCGCACTGGAAAGCGTCGTGCTCTATGAACGCCGCCTGGAGCGGGTGAAGGTTTCCGAGCTGCCCCAGCCCCTCGATCGTGGTGATCTCCGCGCCGTCCACCGACACTGCGAGCTTCAAGCAAGCGTTGATCCGCTTGCCGTCGATCAGCACGGTGCACGCGCCGCACTGGCCGTGGTCGCAGCCCTTCTTGCTGCCGGTCAGGTCCAGCTTGTCGCGCAGGAGATCGAGCAGCGTCGTCCAAGGCTCGACCTGCAGATCCTTTGGCTGCCCGTTGATCGTCAATGAGAGCGGCAGCGTCGCGATGGGACGGCTCGCGACGGCCGCAGCGGACGCACGATCAATGGTGACGGCGTCGTTCATGCCGGGATTACCTCAATGCTGGCAGTGTTCGCCGCGGCCGCGCCGTTCTCGCGATGGCGGAAGTCAGACAGCGCCTTGTAGACCTGTAGCCGCGCCCGCATCACGCCGCCGAGCGGCCGATGCGTGGCTAGGCTGTGCGCGGGCCGGAAGGTCATCACCTCGTCGAAGTAGCGCACGCGCTCGGGGCTGTAGGCCGCCTGTCGCGGCAGGCGGATCGTCGCCACCGTGCGATACTGGCTGTCCTGCGCCGGCCACTCGACCGACGCGTCCTCGATCGATTGCGTTTCGGCATTGGCCCAGAGCTGGACACGCAAGTCGAACACTGCGTCATGCTCCTCGAAATAGTCGATCGCGGCGTGCCGGAAGCCGTCCTCATCTTGATGCGGGTTGAGCTTCCAGTTCTTCAGCGCATCTTGATAGGTGGACGACGGAAACGCACCCAGCTTCGCGACGTAGTCACCGTATCGCACCGGGCACTGGCTAAAATAATAATCGTCGATCGGATGGCTGAACGGATGCCCGTAGAAGTCGAGCGTCGGGCTCGGCCCGCCCGTCACTGCGTTCAAGACCTTGTTGATGTTGCGGGCCAGCGATGAGGCCAGGCTTTTCGTCCCCTCCGGCATCGGCGTCGTCGCGCCGATCTTGTGCGCCTGGCTGAGGAAACTGGCGGCGGTGCCGGCCGGAAAGGTCGGTCCGCTGGCAAACACGAAATCCTGTGTCGGCGCGTTGTGACCGGGCAGCTTCTCGCCCTCGACTCCGAACACCTTGATCGCCATGCCGCGATGAGTCGACACGCGATCGCCCAGCTTCTCGCCGGGCCCCTGCGCGAACCGCACCGCGACGGGGAAGGTGCCGCCTTGCGCGAACAGGCCCTGCGCGAGCTCCGGCGGTAAGTCGTCGGCGACCACCAGCTCACCGATGACGCAGGCGGTGCTCTTGGCGTGGCTGGCGCGGACGGCGTGGCCGTCGCGCTTCTCCACAACCTGACTCTCCTGCGTCATCCCCTTGATGATGCCGTCGATCGTCTCTTGCTCATCGGCCTCGGCGGTCTCGATGTCGTCGCGATAGGCAAGATAGGTCACGGCACAATCCTCGTTTTCTGATTTGTTGGAGCGATCAGCCGACCGGTGGAAATGAGAACAGCTGCGTCTTGATTGACGGCGACGCGCCCGGGGTGAACCACTGCGTGTCCTGGATATGGCTTGCGGTGACGTACATCGTCCCGTCCGGCCCCTCCGAGAAGGTGTCCGGCCAGCGCAGCCGCTTGTCGGTCAGAACCGATTCCGTGGCGCTGCCGGAGAGTCGTCGGATGGAGAAATCGCCCGGCGAGGTCAGGTAGAGAATGCCAGAGCTGCTCATCCACAACCCATCAGCGACGTGGGTCGTCGCGACTATCTTCACCGCAGCAGCGCGCTCCTCCTCACCGACGTCGGGGCGCAGCTTGTCGGTCGCGATGGCGAAAAGAGTGCGGCCAGTCAGTGCCTGCCAGAAGAGCGTCTCGCCATCGTTCGAGATGGCAATGCCATCGGCGGCGAAGACCGGCTGACGCCCGTCGGGGCGAACCAGCGGTTCGCCGTCGATCTCCACTTTCACCGTCTTGTCGATCTGCGTCGACCAGTGACCGTCAAGCGCCCGAACCGACGTGCCGTCTTGCAAGTCGACGACGATGATTGCGCCGCGCGTGCCGCTGTCGGTGATGTAGGCCGTGCCACCATCGGGCGAGAAGCGAACGTCGTTCAGGTAGGTGCCTTGCAGGGCAACGTCGCCGGACACCGGGATGACCTTCGTCACTCGATCGGTGGCGAGGTCGATGCAGACGAGCTTGGGGGCACCCTCGAGGATCTTCTCATTACCTGGGGCACCTGGGTCGAGCACCCACAAATTGCCATGGCCGTCGGACACGATCGACTGCACGCAGACGAAATGCTCGCCCACCGGCATCTCGGTGGCCTTCGCGTTGCGCCAGCTGTTCCACGTCTCGTCGGGATATGGAACGAGGCTTCCGTCAGCCTTGATCTCCCCGACCGAGATCGGCGCATCGTCGGTCCAGCGCGGAAAGTTGACGAAGCGTCGGCCGTCCGCAGTCACGGCGACACCGGTGACTTGGTGTTCAAATGCGGCAACCTCGGTCAGTGGACCCGTTAAGCCGATCGCTTCCTTGGCCTGCGAAAGCAGCGTTGGGCTGGCGTTGTCCATGCAAAATCCTGCTATTATGCGTTTGGCTGAACAACACTTGGTTACCATGGTGTGTTCCGGTGACGAGACTAACTAATCTAAGTTAAACAGCCACTTAATGGCTGGAGTGAGATCGGTAAGGCGGCGCTGTAGGCAAGGCTCGACAGCCGCCCGGCGGGTCATGCCTCCACCTCCGGCAGTGGCGCGGTCGCCGGACCGCTCAGCACCGTGCCGTCGGGCGCGAACTGCGAGCCGTGGCATGGGCAGTCCCACGCGCGCTCCAGCCCGTTCCAGTGGACGATGCAGCCCAGATGCGTGCAGGTCGCGGAGCGCAGGTGCAACCGCCCGTCGCCGTCACGGAACGCCGCCACCTTCTTCAGGCCGTGCCGTACCAGCGCCGCCTCGCCCGGCCGCAGCTCGTCCACGCCGCTCTTGCCGCCGGGGGTCAGATACTCGGCGAAGTTGGCGACCGCGTGGCCGAGGTTGGCGGCGAGGTCGCCCGCGGCCTGCAGCGTTACCCGCGTCGGCGCGAACATCGCCTGATCGGGCGTGCCGCCATAGACGATCAGGTCACGGATCAGCAGCGCGCCCAGCACGCCGTTGGTCAACCCCTCGCCGCTGTCGCCGGTATGAAGGTAGATCCGTTTCTTGCCGTGCGCCAGCCCGGAGAAGGGCAGGAGGTCGACCGGCTCCAGCACCATGCCCGACCAGCCATGACTGCGGCGTTTGAACATCGGGTAATGCTCGCGCGTCCACCGCTCCAGCGCCTCCAGCCGCGCCTCGCCATCATCCTCCTCGCCCAACCGGTGATCCTCGCCGCCGACGATCAGCACGTCATGGTCGGCTTCGGGCTGGATGCGAACATAGTGATAGTTGTCGAGCGTGTCCCAGACGAGCGCGTCCTCGACCGAGCCCTTGGGCACCGGACCGGCGATCGCATAGGCGCGGTAGGGTTCCATCTTGGTCTGGATCGGCAGGTCGCCCAGCGCGGCGTTGGCCGCCATCACCGTCTGCGACGCGCGCAGCGTGATGCCGTTCTCCAGCTTGATCGTCGCACCGTTCTCGTCCTCCGACGGACCGCAGACGGCGGTGTCGCCATAGATGCGACCGCCTAACCGCTCGATCGCCTGCGCCAGGCCGTCGAGATACTTAAGCACATGAAAGCGCGCCTGACCCGGCCACAGCAGCGCGCGTCCCGTGTCCCGCCCCGGCACCGGCGCGCGGTCGACGAACCGGACGCCGGCGATGCCGAGTTCGCGGCAGGCGCGCTCCTCCTCGACCAGCTCCGCCGGCCCGTTTTCCGAGGCGGCGAAAAGGTAGCCATCGACGCGAGCGAAGTCGCAATCGATGTTCTCCGTCCGGGCGATCTCCTCGATCCGGTCGATCGCGGCGGCGACGCGCTGATGATAGGCCTGCGCATCGGCATCGCCGCGCTCGCGGCGAAGCACATGGTAATAGTCGTCGAGTTGCCAGGCGAGATGCCCAGTAGTGCGCGCCGACTGGCCCAGCCCCGGCCGCCCGCGGTCGAGCACCACCACCCGCCGCCCCGCCTGAGCGAGTTCATAGGCGATCGACAGGCCGACGATGCCTGCGCCCACGATCACTATGTCGGTCTCCACCTCCGCCTTGAGCGGGGGGCGGTTGGCCGGCCCGCCATGATTCATCCAGACGGACTGGGTGCGCTCGTCGCCGACGTTCATGGTGGTGCTCCGGTGAGGTGATCAGGCTTTGTTGATTACGACCTTGCCGATCGTCTTGCCCTGGTGGTGCCCTACTCGACCTTGTCGCCGGACTTGATCGTCTTTTAGGTCGTCCGGTCATCCCCTATGGCGTTCGAAGGGGATACCTCGAATGATAACGCCAATCCCGTTCACGGATGTCTGGCCGTGGTTCAAGTTCATCGCCGCCAGTGTCTATGGCAAGGTCAAGCGACGGCCTTTCTCGGTCCCGGTATTTAGTCGTTGGCGCGCGATTGCCCTACGCCTGACGGAAGATCCTGCATGAAGGCACGGATCTCACCTTGTAAACCGCCGATCGCCTGCTGAAGCAGGATCGCGAATGCCGCGTCGAGCTTCTCTACAGTTACGAGGAACCGAAGGTAGTTGCAAATGTCGCAAGGAAACTGGCTCGTAGAAGTCTGTTCTGGGTACGTGAAAGTTTATGCGTTTGAATAATGATGTGTGTTTAGACGACCACGGTGTTTCCTTGCAACATATGTTGTTGCAATAGCGAGTTATGCTCACCGAGCCCTGACGTTACGGCATTTTTCTTATTAGCGCCAAGCATAGTCTTTTTTGTGGCCCTTTATAGGATAGCGTTCGTTGAACTGCTTACTCGTAGAAGGGCAGACAGATGACTATATCGGACTGGCTGTGGTTTGGCGCTATAGCCATGGCGGTGGGGTCGATGATCCTGTTGGTCATGGGCTGGAACCGACGCACGCGCGACGAGGAGAACCACTATCTCCTTCACCTGTTCGTCACGCTGACGGCGACGGCTTCATACCTAGCCATGGCACTGGGGCAGGGCTCGATCCACCTCACCGATGGCCGAGACTTCTATGTCGCCCGCTACCTCGATTGGTCGCTCACCACGCCGATGTTGCTCACCGGGCTGTGCCTGACCGCGCTGCACTCGCCATTCCGTCGCTGGGCGCTGCTACTCGGCTTGGTTTTCACTGACTTCTACATGATCGCGACCGGCACGATGGCCGGTTTCAGCGCAACCGGGTCGTCCGCCAAATGGGCCTGGTATCTGATCAGCTCGGGCGCGTTCCTGTTCATCTACATCGGGCTGTGGGGGCCGCTGCGCGTCGAGTCCGAGAAGTCGGGTCCGCGTGCCGCCAAGCTGTTCAAGACCAATGCCACCATTCTGTCGGTGGTATGGTTCGCCTATCCGCTCATCTTCCTGTTCGGTTCCGAGGGCACCAAGGCGGTCGATGCGACAACGACGGCCGCTCTCTACACGATCGTCGACGTGATCGCGAAGGTGGCCTACGGCATCTTTTCGATGGCTGGCACCCGCACGAAGATCACGGCGGACCTCGCCGCGGGCGAAGTACCGGAGCATGACATGCGGCCAGCGCCGGTCGCCTATCACGAGGTTCAAGAACCAGGCCGTACCGAGAAGGTCGAGCCGGAACACCGCGCCCAGCCGAACCGTCTATGAGCGAGGCGGTGACGACCAGACTGGCTTTGGGCGCGGTGGACTACACCGCCCCCGTCCATCTTGCTGCCTTGCGATCGGTAGCTGTGCGCCTTGCACCGGTCGCGCTGTCCGTCTGGGTAAGCGATGCGCTGGTGGGGCGTGTCTCGGAAACAGCCTTTCTCGCCCTTGCTGTCATCGTCGGCCTTCCGCACGGTGCCTTTGACCACAAGGTCGCGCGACGCGCCTTTGAGCCCGGCCACGGGGGCAGGTGGTGGCAACCGTTCCTGGTCGGCTATCTCGCTCTCGTTTCGGGGATGCTGCTCGCCTGGTGGATTATGGCCACCGCCGCGTTGTTCCTGTTCCTGATGCTGGCGGTGCTACACTTCGGCGACCAGGACGCACCAGCAGCCACTCCCCGCCACATGATGCGGATTATGGCACATGGCGGCACACCGATCGTCATGTCCGCAGCCTGTCACCCCGCCGCCGTCGAACGACTGTTCGCCACTCTGGTGCCTGCGCACGCTCATGGGATCATCCTGTTGCTCGGCGGCCCGTTGCTGATGCTGTGGGAGGCAATCGCGGCAGGATCGCTCATCACCTACGCCGTGCGCGGGCAAGCCGACGATTGGGCTGGCGCGCTTGACCTGATCCTCGTCAGCTTGCTGTTCGCCCTTGCTCCGCCGCTGATTGCGTTTTCGCTGTATTTTGCGGCCATTCACGCACCGCGGGCTTTCGCCGCTGCCACGCCGGCGGATGGGTTCCACATGAGCGTACTGGTCCTGCCGCTCATCCTGACGTCGCTCGGCCTGGCGCTCGGGATCGTCATCTTCGCCGAAGGAGCCGCAATGTCGCCGGGGGACAACGTTGTCCGCACCGCGTTTCTGCTGCTCAGTGCGCTGACGGTGCCGCACATGTGGCTGGAATGGCGTGCACGCCTCGCGCTGGCTGGCCCGCCCGCTGTCCAATCGAGAGTCTGAAGGGCGTCGATGCTGCAATCCTTGTCGCTCCTGCCGCTGCTCGGCATTTTCGCGGTCGCGGCGGCGGAGATCTGGATGGCGGGCATCCAGCTCTCCGATACGACCGACGTGTTGTCGCAGCGGCTTGGGTTCGGTCAGGCGCTCGGCGGCGTCATCCTGCTGGCGATCGCCACCAACCTGCCTGAGCTCGCGATCACCGCCAGTGCCGCAGCATCGGACAACAATCTTGGTGGGATCGGTATCCAGACGCTCGTGCTGGTGGCGCTCGACGTGTTCGGCATACAAGAGAAGGCACCGCTGACCTATGAGGCGGCCAGCCTGACGCTTGTCATCGAAGAACTGCTGGTCATCGCGGTGCTCATAATCACGATCATGGGAACGCAGCTGCCATCCTCATGGATCAGCGGCCATGATGCGCGTAAGGATAGTAGTCGATGAGCACCGAAGCGGACTGGATCCATCTCGTCACCCGCGTGGTCGAGATCGTCGGCACCGCGATCATCGTCGTGGGTTCGTTCGGGGCCCTCGCCATTTTCCTGGTCCGCATGACCACCGGCGCTGGGTCGCGTGAAACGCTGGTTGCCACATTCCGCTCTTACCTTGGGCAATCAATCCTGCTCGGGCTCGAGTTCCTGGTCGCGGCGGACATCATCAACACCGTCGCGGTCGAGCCGACCGTGCAGAGCTTGATCGTGCTCGCCGGCATCGTACTGATCCGCACGTTCCTCAGCTTCTCGCTCGAGATCGAGGTCGAGGGGCGCTGGCCGTGGCAGAAAGCGGAGAAGCCGGGTGGTTCCTCGGCAGACAGGGCCGCCGCTCCCATGACCGCGCCGGCAGTGCGTAACTCATGACCCGCCAAACGGCCTCAACGACCAACCGTTCGAACCCTTTTATTCAGGAGTACGACAATGCAACAGCCAGGACTGCACGGGCGGCATCGCGACAGAAATGGCGAGATCAGCCGCAAGCACGGCAACACGCTGGTGAGCACCTTGCGCAAGATTTGCGGCCCATCGTTCGCGCCGGGTGCCCAATCAGGCGAGAAGCTTTCCGACGTGCTGGTCGATATGGACGAACAGTCCCTGACCAAGCTCATCCACGATCACGAGCGCGGCGACCTTGAAGGCAAGGTCGCTGCCGCATGAGCGTTCTCACGATCAGGGGTGATGCATGTTCGGACTAGGTGGGCCCAAACGGCCGATAGCCGCCATTGCTCCGTACGACTCGTCGCGAACACATCGAACGCACCCTCGCCAATCGCCGCCGCTCAGCGATGCCCGCGGATCACCTCCGCGAGCGCCGCCTTGTCCATCCCAGACCGCCCCTCGATCCCGATCTTCCGCGCCTCTGCCATCAGGTCCGCCTTGCTGCGATCCTCCAGCTGCGTCGAGCGATGGTCAAGCGTGCCGGCCGCCTTGGCGTTGGCGATGCGCGCCGCCTTCTCCTTGGAGTCGCCCTTCTTCAGCAGGTCCTCGTACAGCTTGTTGTCCTTGATCTGCGGGCCGTGGTCCTTTGCCATCGCCGTCTCCTTCGCTCCCGCCAACCACCGATGCGGCGAAGCGATCCGCCATCCATGACAAACCCGCGACAAAGCCGTCCGGCCACCCTATAGGGCAGGCGCACCAGCCAGCGGGGCGCCCGATGCTGACCACCCATCCCTATGATGACGATCACCTGCGCGAGGAATGCGGCATCTTCGGCGTCGTCGGCTCGGAGGGGGCGGCGGCGCTCGCCGCGCTCGGGCTCCATGCGCTCCAGCATCGCGGGCAGGAGGCGGCGGGGATCACCAGCTTCGACGGTCGCCAGTTCCACACCCACCGCGCGATGGGGCATGTCGCCGGCAATTTCGACCGCGACGACGTGATCCGCGCGCTGCCCGGCACCATTGCCACCGGCCATGTCCGCTATTCGACCACCGGCGAGACAGCGCTGCGGAACGTCCAGCCGCTCTATGCCGAGCTGCAGTCAGGCGGCTTCGCGGTCGCGCACAACGGCAACATCTCCAACGCCATGAAGCTGCGCCGCGACCTCGTCCGGCGCGGCTCGATCTTCCAGTCGACCAGCGATACCGAGACGATCATCCACCTCGTCGCGACCAGCAGCTATCGCACCCTGCTCGACCGCTTCATCGACGCGCTGAAACAGATCGAGGGTGCTTATTCGCTGATCGTGATGACGCCCGAGGGGGTGATCGCCTGCCGCGACCCGCTCGGCATCCGACCGCTGGTGATGGGCCGGCTCGACGACGCGATCATCTTCGCCAGCGAGACGGTGGCGCTCGACGTGGTCGGCGCGACCTTCGAGCGGCAGGTCGAGCCGGGCGAGCTGGTGATCGTGCAGGAGGGCTCGGACGGCCATGAGGTGCGCTCGATCCGCCCGTTCGCGCCCGTCGCGCCGCGGCCGTGCATCTTCGAATGGGTGTATTTCTCGCGGCCTGATTCGATCTCCGACGACCGCTCCGTCTATGACGTGCGCAAGGGCATCGGCGCGCAGCTCGCCATCGAGTCGCCGGTCGATGCCGACCTCGTCATCCCCGTCCCCGACTCGGGCGTACCGGCGGCGATCGGCTATGCGCAGCAGTCGGGCATCCCGTTCGAGCTGGGCATCATCCGCTCGCATTATGTCGGCCGCACCTTCATCTCGCCGGGCGACAAGGTCCGCCATCTCGGCGTCAAGCTGAAGCACAACGCCAACCGCGCGCTGATCAAGGGCAAGCGGGTGATCCTGATCGACGATTCGATCGTCCGCGGCACCACGTCGCTGAAGATCGTGCAAATGATGCACGACGCCGGCGCGGCCGAGGTCCATATGCGCATCGCCAGCCCGCCGACCCGGCACAGCTGCTTCTACGGCGTCGACACGCCCGAGCGTGCCAAGCTGCTGGCGCACAAGCTCGATATCGAGGGCATGACCGACTTCATCCATGCCGACAGCCTGGCGTTCGTGTCGATCGACGGCCTCTACAAGGCGCTGGGCGAGGCGCAGCGGGCGGACATCCGGCCGAGCTATTGCGACGCCTGCTTCACTGGCGACTATCCGACGACGCTGACCGATCAGGACGACAGCGCCACCGTCGATCAGTTCGCGATGCTGGCCGAGCGGGTGATGTAGCGCTAGGCGCTGCGCCCATGACCAAGCCTCTCCACGACCAACTCGCCCTCGTCACCGGGGCGAGCCGCGGCATCGGTGCCGCCACCGCGATCGCGCTCGCCGAGCAGGGCGCGCATGTCGTCCTGACCGCCCGCACTGCCAAGGCGTTGGAGGAGGTCGAGCAACGCATCTTCGACGCCGGCGGTTCGGCGACGATCGCGCCGCTCGACCTGACCGAGAACGACGCGATCGCCCGACTGGCTGCCGCGATCGGCGAGCGGTGGCAGGCGCTGGACGTCATGGTCCTAAACGCCGCCATGCTGGGCTCGCTGAGCGCAGTGCCGTCGATCGACCCCAAGGAGCTGGCGCGCACCCTGACCCTCAACGTCAGTGCCCCCGCCGCGCTGATCGCGGCCTTCGATCCGATGCTGCGGGCGGCCAAGGCGGCACGGGTGATCGGGGTAACGTCGTCCGTCGGCCGCCAGCCCCGCGCTTATTGGGGGGCTTATGGCGCGTCCAAGGCGGCGTTCGAGACGCTGCTTGGGGCCTATGGCGACGAGCTGGCGACGATCAGCGGCGTGCGGGTCGCCATCGTCGACCCCGGCGCGACCCGCACCGCGATGCGCGCCCGCGCCTATCCCGGCGAGGACCCGGCCAGCGTCAAGGAGCCGGAGGTGGTCGCACGGCGCATCGTCGAACTGGCGACGGCCGGATTTGACGCGGGGCATGTCGAACGGATCGATGGCTGACTTTTCCGTCATGCCGGTCTCGTCCCGGCATCCAGAGCCACGAACGGCCCCGCTCCTGGCTCTGGACCCCGGCACGAGGCCGGGGTGACGGTCAGGTCTTGACCAGCGTCACCTGCGCGACGTCAAGCCCGCCGCCGCGGAAGCCACCCTCACAATACATTAGGTAATAGCGCCACAGGGCGACGAAGCCGGCATCGAAGCGCGCCGGCAGCCGCCCGGCCGCCGCCGCCGCGTCGAACGCGATCCGCCAGCGGCGCAGCGTCTCGGCATAGTCGAGGCCGAAGCCGTGGCGGTCCTCCCACGTCAGGCCCCTGGCCTCGGCCAGCGCGCGGAAGCGGCTTTCCGACAACAGCATCCCGCCGGGAAAGACGTAGCGCTGGATGAAGTCGACGCCGCGCGCATAGGCGGGGAACACGTCATCGGCGATGGCGATATATTGCAGCGCCGCGCGGCCGCCAGGGCGCAGCACGCGGGCGAGCGCGGCGCAATAGGCCGGCCAGTAATCCTGCCCGACCGCCTCGACCATCTCGATGCTGGCAACCGCATCGTAGCTGGCCGTGACATCGCGGTAGTCGGTGAGCGAGACCTGAATATCATCGAGGCCCGCCGCTGCCGCACGTTCCTGCACAACGGCCCGCTGCTCGCGCGAAAGGGTGAGCGCGTCGACCGACACCCCGGCCCGTGCCGCGGCCAGCGCGAACGATCCCCAGCCGCAGCCGATCTCCAGCAGGCGATCGCCCGCCTCCGCGCCGGTGCGGGCGAGCACCGCCGCCAGCTTGCGCTCCTGCGCGATCTCCAGCGGCTCTTCGGGCGCGGCGAAGATCCCGCTAGAATAGGTCAGCGTCGGGTCGAGCCACTCGCGATAGAAATCGTTGCCCAGGTCGTAATGCTCGGCGATGTTGCGCCGCGCGCCCTT
>NZ_CAHJXA010000015.1 GCF_903644135.1 Sphingomonas bacterium
CGCCCCCGATCGCCCGCAGGGCCGCGCGGCGGTGGCGGCGCTGCGCCAATTCGACGCGCCGGCCGCTGCCGTCACCGTGCCCTCAACCAAATCGCCGACCGCGCGTTAGGCCGGCATGAATTATCTCCATACCATGCTGCGCGTCGCCGACCCGGACGCCACCGTCGCCTTCTTCAAGCTGCTCGGCCTCGACGAGGTGCGCCGTCAGGACGACGAACGGGGTCGCTACACGCTGATCTTCCTCGCCGTCCCCGAGGACACCGCCATCGGCGACCGCCGGGTCGAGGTCGAGCTGACCTACAACTGGCTGCCGGAGGACGGCGAGGCGGAGCACTACACCGGCGGCCGCAACTTCGGCCACCTCGCCTATCGCGTCGACGACATCTACGCGCTGTGCCACACGCTGAAGGAGGCTGGCGTCACCATCAATCGCCCGCCGCGCGACGGTCGCATGGCGTTCGTGCGCAGCCCCGATGGCATTTCGATCGAGCTGCTGCAGGCGGGCGACGCCAAGGCCCCGGCCGAACCCTGGGCGTCGATGCCCAACATGGGCGCATGGTGATGGCGGAAGACAAGACCAAGCTTCAGATCGTGCGGGTGCCGGTGCTGGCGGACAATTACGCCTGGCTGATCTACGATCCGCAGACCGAGGATGCCGCCGCCGTCGATCCGGGCGAGGCCGGGCCGGTGCTCGCCGCCGCGAAGGCGCGCGGCTGGCACGTCAGCCAGGTCTGGACCACCCACTGGCACGCCGACCACACCGGCGGCAATGCCGAGATGAAGGCGGCGGGTGCGACGGTCACCGGACCCAGGGCGGAGGCGGCCAAGATTCCGACGCTCGACACGCTGGTGCGCGAGGGCGATGTGGTCCGGCTGGGAGCGCACACCGCCAGCGTGATCGCGGTTCCCGGCCATACCCAAGGCCACGTCGCCTTCTGGTTCAAGGACGACGCGATCGTCTTTACCGGCGACACGCTGTTCGCGATGGGCTGTGGCCGGCTGTTCGAGGGCACGCCGGCGGACATGTTCGCCAACATGCAGCTTTATGCGGCGATGCCCGACGAGACGGTGGTCTATTGCGGCCATGAATATACCCAGGGCAACGGCCGCTACGCGCTGGTCGCCGAACCCGGCAACAACGCGATCGCGGCACGCATGGCCGATGTCGACGCCAAGCGCGCCGCCGGCGAGGCGACGGTGCCGACGACAATCGGCGAGGAGAAGGCGACAAATCCTTTCCTCAGAGCCACTTCAGCGGAACAACTGGGCGAGCGGCGCGCTGAAAAGGATGCGTTCAAGGGTTGAGCCGCGAACGCCGGAGAGAGATATGATGCGTCGTCTGGTGGCCGTGGCTCTGATCGCCCCTTTGTTGGCGCTCGCCGGCTGCATGGGCGACAATCAGGAGGCGGTTAGCGCAGAGACGCAGGCGGGGCTCGCCCGGGCACTGGCTGGACGCACCGCAGGCAATCCGACCAGCTGCCTGCCGCCGGGCCCATTGCTGTCCACCACCAAATCCTATGGCAAGGTGCTGCTCTACACGCTCGCCAATGGCGACCTGTACGCCAACGACACCGCTGGCGGCTGCGAGAACCGCGGCGACGACATCTTCGTCGAGGTCGAGCATGAAGGCCGCGCCTGTTCGGGCGACATCATCCACCTGGTCGACCGCACCAGCCACATACCCACCGGCAGCTGCGCGCTGGGCCAGTTCACGCCCTATCCGAAGGTGCGCCGATAAGCCGTCGTCGAGCTACAGCACGAACCGGCTGAGGTCGGTGTTGCGCGCGATGCTGGCGAGTTGCGCGTCGACATAGGCCGCATCGACCGTCACCGTCGCGCCCGGGCGGTCCTCAGCGTCGAAGCTCACCTCTTCCAGCAGCTTCTCCATCACCGTCTGCAACCGGCGCGCGCCGATGTTCTCGATCTCGCCATTCACCTCGGCGGCGATGCGTGCGACCGCGGCGATGCCGTCGTCGGTGAAGTCGACCGTGACCTGTTCGGTCGCGAGCAGCGCCTTGTACTGCGCCGGCAACGACGCCTTGGTGTCCGACAGGATCGCCACGAAATCCGCCTCGCTCAGCGCCTTCAGCTCGACCCTGATCGGCAGCCGGCCCTGCAATTCTGGTAGCAGGTCGCTCGGCTTGGCGACGTGGAAGGCACCAGACGCGATGAAGAGGACATGGTCGGTCTTCATCGGTCCGTATTTGGTCGAAACCGTAGTGCCCTCGATCAGCGGCAGCAGGTCGCGCTGCACTCCTTCGCGGCTGACCGAGCCGCCGCCGCGATGCTCGGACATCGCAATCTTGTCGATCTCGTCCAGGAAGACGATGCCGTTCTGTTCGGCGTCGGCCAGCGCGACGCGGCTGACCTCGTCCTGGTCGAGGCGCTTGTCGGCCTCTTCCTCCACCAACTTCTCCCAGGCCGAGCGGACGGTCAGCTTGCGGCGCTTGAGCGGCTGGTTGCCGAACGCCTTGCCCATCATCTCGGACAGGTTGATCATCCCCATCTGGCCGCCGCCGGGCATCTCGAACGGCATCGCCGGGGCCTGTTCCAACTCGATCTCGATCTCGGTCGCGTCGAGATGGCCGTCGGCGAAGCGCTGGCGGAAGCTCTCGCGGGTGGCTTGGCTCGCCTCCTTGCCGACCAGCGCGTCGAGCAGGCGAGCGAGCGCCGCCTCCTCCGCCTTGTCGCGGACGGCGACGCGGCGGCGCTCCTTCTCCAGCCGGATCGCCTCCTCGACCAGGTCGCGCGCGATCTGTTCGACGTCGCGGCCGACATAGCCGACCTCGGTGAACTTGGTCGCCTCGACCTTGACGAACGGCGCGTCGGCGAGCTTCGCCAGCCGCCGGCTGATCTCGGTCTTGCCGCAGCCGGTCGGTCCGATCATCAGGATGTTCTTGGGGCTGACCTCATCGCGCAGGTCGGGCGCGAGCTGTTGCCGCCGCCAGCGGTTGCGCAGCGCCACGGCGACGGCGCGCTTGGCATCCTGCTGGCCGATGATGTGCGCGTCGAGCGCGGCGACGATCGCCTTTGGGGTAAGGGTGTCTTGCATGGTCCGTGTTCAGTTGGCGCTGTCGAGCGCTTCGACCGTCAGCCGGTCGTTGGTGTAGACGCAGACCTCCGCGGCGATCGCCATCGCCTTGCGGCAGATCGTCTCCGCGTTCTGCTCGTAATCGACCAGCGCCCGCGCTGCCGCGAGCGCGTAGTTGCCGCCCGAGCCGATCGCCGCCACCCCCGCCTCGGGCTCCAGCACGTCGCCGTTGCCGGTCAGGATCAGCGACACGTCCTTGTCGGCGACGATCATCATCGCCTCCAGGTTGCGGAGGTACTTGTCGGTGCGCCAGTCCTTGGCGAGCTCCACCGCCGCGCGCAGCAGCTGGCCATGGTGCTGCTCCAGCTTGCGCTCCAGCCGTTCGAACAGCGTAAAGGCGTCTGCGGTCGCGCCGGCAAAACCGCCGATCACCGCGCCGTCCTGACCCAGTCGCCGCACCTTGCGGGCGTTGGGCTTCATCACCGTGTTGCCCATCGACACCTGGCCGTCACCGGCGATCACCACCCGTCCGTTGCGCCGCACTGAGAGGATGGTCGTCCCGTGCCAAGTCATGTCGCTGCTCATCGACCGCGATATGGGAGGCGACGCCGCGCGGCGCAATCGCGGCACGGCGGACGATGCGCATCCGAAACGGCCTGAGTGCGTTGGATAGGCAATGGAGGACGGCATGGCGACGGCAGGTACGGGAACCATGCGCGATGGCCAGCCAATCGCCGGCGGCGGTTGGGGGCGGATCGGCGGCGTGCTACGGCATCCCCATCATGGCTGGCGCGCCGTCGCGGCGAGCCAGACCTCGGCCGGCGCGCTGCTGCTCGGCGTCGCCACGCCGCTCACCGCGATCGGACCGATCGCGCGGTTGATCCGGGCGCTCGCGTTCGGCAGCGGATCGATGGGGATCATCCAGTACCGCATCACCACCAACGGCGCGATCCTGACGGCGCTGGTCGGATGGGCGGCGGCGCTAGCGGCGGTGTGGCTGCTGTCGGTGGCGATCGATCGGTCGGCACCCTGGTTCGGCGGCCTGCGCGACCGCCGAGCGGCGACGGCGGCGGCGGTGTTCGGCAGCAGCGCCTGGTGGCTGGCGAGCGGCTTCGCGGTGCTGCCCGCGCTCGGCTTCCTGCAACTGCTCGGGCTCTACAGCCTGGTGCTGCTATTCGTCGGCACGCCGCTGCTGATGCGGCCGCGCGAGGAGCGCACGTCGTTGCAGGGGTTGAGCGTGATGGCCGCGGCGGTCGCTCTGCTGATCGCGTCGCTGGCGATCGCCGATGCGGTCGCGACCCGCTCGCTGCAACCCACCGTCAGGACTGCGGCCGGGCGCGTGGTGGTCACCGGCGCGCCTGCCATCGCCGGCTCGCGCCTGGTTGCGCCTGCCGCGGACAAGAGCCGCGCCGTCGCGCCCGGGACGGCCGCTGCCGCGGCGGCGGGCCAGTCGGTGGTTCCTGCCTCGTCATTGCAGGCGTTGCTGCCGGCGCAGATCGGCCTCTTCGTGCGCACGACGCTGGAGAGCCAGAGCAACCTTGCCGCCGGGATCGCCAGTTCCGACGCCAAGGCGACCTATGTGCACGACACCAACAGCTTTACCCTGACCATCGCCGACGCCGGCGCGCCGGGCGCGCTCGCGACCAACAACAGCGTCATCGCCGGCGAAGTGAACCGGGTGACCGACAGCGGCTATCAGCGTTCCCGCGTCGTTGGCGGCGTCCGTATCACCGAGAAGTGGAGCAACGCCAGCCACGGCGGCAGCTACAGCCGCGCGGTCGCCGGTCGCTTCACCGTCGAGGCGCAGGGCACCGCGCCCGCTATCGACACGCTGCGGGCGGCGGTGGCGGCAATCGACCAGAGCCGCCTTGTCGCCCTCGATCGATGACCGCAGCCGCACCGTTATTTGTCGGTACCCACCGTCTTTCCCCATTGCCGCGCGACGGTATAGCCCAGATAGCCGGTGCCAAAGAGGGCATAGAGCGGCTCCGGAATGCCGTTGAGATAGGCGTTCATGCCCGCCGCGATGTTCCTCGCCATCGCGGGCTGCACCGCCGCGATCAGCCCCATCGGGATCGACCACAGCAGCAGCGCGTACATGACGTAGAGGAAGCTCGGCCGTGCCCGGCTGGTCCAGGGGTCAGCCGACTGCGCCTCGGCGATGACCGCCGTCATCTGCGTCGTGACCCGGTCCAACTCCTGGCTGTTGTCCGCCTTGATGAGTTCCAGCTTGGCCGCATCGCGCGCCTGCGGATCGGGGATGATCCGGTCGAGCAGCGCCGCGATCGGGCCGATAATACCGTCGATCAATGCCATATGCCGTCTCCTTAACCGACTCGGTTCGCCAGCCAACCGTAGAGGAAGGCCTCATTCGCCGGTCGCCGCTCTGCCAGAGCGAGATAGCGCTCACCCTGCAGCGCCTCGATCGCCTTCAGCAGCACCGCCTCGCCACCGGGCTTGCGCCGCGCGAGGAAGGCGTCGAGCGCCGCCAGCGTCGCCGCCCCGATCCGCCCGTCGAGCGGCAGGTCGGGATAGTCGCTGGCACCCCGGTTGAGCGCGTTGAGGCTGCGCTGGAGAAAGCCGATTGCGACCGCCGGGCCGATGTTGACGCCGCTATCGAACAAGGCCGCAGCGACCAGTGGCGCACGGGCGGCGACCTGATCCAGCGCCGGCCGCAACCAATAAAGCCGCCGATAGATCGACACCGCCTCGGCGCGGGGCAGCGCCCGCATGGCACCGGCATAGCCTTGCGTCCGCGCCACCGCCTGGGTGATGCCATAACGGGTCGGGCCGCCCCGGTCGGCCGGATTGTCGACATAGCCGCCTTCGCGATCGATCACCTCGTCGATCATCATGTCCACCGTCATCGCCGCCCTCCTCCAGAGGCAGCGCACAAACCATATAGGTTCTCTGTAGGACAGATGAAAATGCCGTCACACACACATTGCGCTATGGTCGTCGCAGCATCACGCCGGTAAGCATGGCCTTCACGAATAAAGGATCGCGGCATGGCAGGACGGTGCGTAGTGGTGACGGGGGCCGAGTCCGGGATCGGTGCCGCCTGCGCCGCCGCCTTTGGCGCGCAGGGCGACAAGGTGATGGTCATCTATCACAGCGACGCCGGCCTGGCCGAGACCAGCGCCGCCGCCGTGCGCGCCGCCGGCGGCGAGGCGACGACGGTGCAATGCGCGGTCAACGACGAAGCATCGGTGGCAAGCGCATTCGACGCGGCGGAGGCGGCCTTTGGCCGAGTCGACGTGCTGGTCAATTCGGCCGGCCTCAACATGGTCGGCGTACCCGTGCGCGAGATGGCGCTGGTGCAGTGGCAGCGGATGCTCGACACCGACCTGACCGGCGCGTTCCTGACCTCGCGGCGCTTCCTGACCGGGCGCGGCGAGGTGCCGGGGCCGGCGACGATCATCCACATCTCCTCGATCCACGCCTATGCGGTGCGCGCCGGTGGTGCCGATTATTGCGCAGCCAAGGGCGGCCTCACCAACCTCATTGAGACGCTGGCGATCGAGGAGGCACCGCGCGCGATCCGGGTCAATGCGATCGAGCCGGGCATGATCCTGACGCCGATGAACGAGCGCGCTTCCGCCGACCCGGTCTATCGCAAGACGCTGGAGCAGAACATCCCGATGGGCCGCGCCGGCAAGGCAAGCGAGGTCGGCGATCTGGCCGTGTTCCTCGCCTCCGACGCTGCCGCCTATATCACCGGCGCGCGGATCGTCATCGATGGCGGGCTGTCGCTGATGCAGGCGATCGGCGCATGACCGACGCCTCTCCCGAGCCGCGCCCGATCGACGATCCGCACGTCAAGGACCAGGTGGAGGACGCGACCGCCCGCCTCGACTTCAACGTCGAGGCGATCGAGCCGGTGACGCTGTCGGGCCCGCCGGCGCTGATGGAGCGCGACCTGATGAGCCCGTATATCTGGCAGGAGGCGGACGGCCGCTACGGCATCATGGTGCGCGCCGTGACCAAGCCGGGCGAGCCGCTGACCGACACCGGCATCATCTGGGGCGGCTGGAGCAGCGACGGGCGCAGCTTCGCGATGCTCGACCAGCCGGTGATCGTACCCGGCCCGGACGACCATGACGCCGGCGGCGTGGAAGACCCCACCGTCGTGCGGCTCGATGACGGGAGCTACGTAGTCTATTACAGCGGCGTCCTGGCCGACCATGCCCATGGCGAGCTGTCCTACGCCGCCGGGCCGGCGATCGACCAGCTCACCAAGAGCGGCGTCGTCCTCGCCTCGTCCAAGTCGGAGGGCAACACCAAGGAAGCGACGGTCGACCACGCCGCCGACGGGCGCTGGCGGTTGTTCTACGAATATGCCGCCGACCAGGCATCGCGGGTCGGCCTCGCTATTGGCGCGAACGCCACCGGGCCGTGGGGTGAGCAGCCGACGCCGTTCATGCCGCGCGAGGACAGCTGGGATAACTGGCATCTGTCGACCGGGCCGCTGTTGATCGACGACGCCGCCACGCCGGTTATGTTCTACAACGGCGCGACCCATGATGCGCGCTGGCGGATCGGCTGGGTGGCGTTCGACCGCGACTATGGCCGGGTGGTCGACCGCGGCATCGAGCCGCTGATCACGCCGCCACCGGTCGACGACCGCAGCGCCACCGACATCGCCTTTGCCGCGTCGGTCGTGGTCGAGAACGGCCAGATCTGGCTCTATTACTCGCTGGAGGACCGGCGGTTGTCGCGCGCGTTGATCCGGCGCAGCTGACACAACTCGTCACCCCGGCTTTGAGCCGGGGTGACGCTGCCTAAGCGCGAAGAGAAAGCGGAACCCTGGATCAAGTCCGGGGGTGACAAGAAGCTATTTTCCTGGCGTCTTCGCCGCGATCGCCTCGATCTCGATCAGAAAATTGGGGCCGGCGAGCGCCGCGACCTGAATTGCGGAGCGGGCGACGGTGTTGGGGTTTTCCGCCGTGCCGAAGAACTGCTTGAAGCCTTCGTTGACGCCGGCGAAGTCCATCTTGCCCAGCTTGGGATCGGCGGCGACGAACAGCGTCATCTTGAAGATGTCGCTCATCGCATAGCCCTTGCTGGCGAGGATCGTCTTGATCTTGTTCAGCGTGCTGATCGTCTGAGTCTTAGTGTCGCCGTAATCGGCCATGGTCATCCCCGGCCTCATCGGCTTCGACGGATCAATCGGCGACGCGAGCTGGCCCGACAGATAGAGGATGTCGCTGCCCGCCTTCACCTTCGCGCCCTGCAGGATCAGCGCCGGACCGGCGGGGGTCGCCGGGCTGGAATAACGCTCGAACGCCTGCGCCTGCGCCTGCGCGGCGGGCAGCAAGGCGGCGGCGCTGGCGAGCATTGTGAAACCGGTCTTCATGGCATCGTCTCCCTTGTGATGATCAGGCGCGCACGGGCCGCCGGTGCATGCCGAAGCGCGAGAACAGGTCGGCGATCTTGCCGACCGCGGTATCGGCCTCAACGCGGTCGGGCACCTCACGCGTATCGTTATAGCCCTTCATGTCGCCGCCCTCGACCGCCTGGACGACAATGCCGTCCCGGCGCGAAAGCACGCTGACCTCCTTGTACGAAACGCCATAGCGCACCTCCGGCTGAGGGATCAGCCAGGCGATCTGTCCGCGTACCGGGACGACGCTCTCGTCCTTCCACATCGCGCGCGCGCCATAGCCGGGACAGTTGATGATCACCCGCTCCTTGACGACGCTTGCGAAGTCGGCCGGCGACTGGAACTCGGCGCGCGTCACCTGCCCGCCCGCCGCGAAGAAGTCGGTCAGCAGCGTGTGGCCGTAGTCGGCGATGTTGAATTGCAGCGACTCGCTTCGGTAGACGAATGGCGCATCGAACGGTGTCGAACCCGCCGCGAGCAGCTCGTTGCGCGGAGTAAGGTCCTGCACCCGGTCGTTATAATGACCAAACTCCAGCATCCCATTGGGACTGTCCGGCCGCCGTGGAAAGGCGATGGCGTGATCCGACAGCGTATAGCGGTCGCTCCACTCGACCGGTTCGCCCGGCAGACCGAGATAGTTGCGGAACTGCTTGAACGAGAAGCGCGCCATCTCTTCCCAGGTCGCGCCGAAGGCCGGGCCGGCCGCGTCGCCGAGCGCGATCCGGGAGTCGGGCGTCCAGCTTCCGGTCGCGCGCGCCGACCGCGCCTGCGGCAACAGGTCCTTGGCGTAGATCGTCACCTTGGCCCCGGCACGCTGCGCCAACACGGCCGCGGTCAGGCCGAGGGCACCGCAACCGATGACCGCGACCTCGCGATGCCCTGCCGCCATCGCCTTGCCGACAGCGAGATTGCCCGATCCCCACGACAGCGACCAACCGCTACCGCCATGGCCGTAATTATGGACGACAAGCTTGTCGCCGACCATCTCGGTATCCAGTCGCGGGCCGGCGGCGCGGAACGGGCGGAGGCAGACGGTGATATCGAACACCCGGTCGCCCTTGGCGCGCACCGGGGCCAGGTTGGCCACCTCCCAAGCGCCAGAGGGCGGGCGGCTCGCCATCGTCGCACAGCCGCCCAAGCCCATCATACCAAGGCCGGAGAGAAGCGTATTGCCCATCAGCCGTCGCCGGTTGACCGGTGTCGACAGATCGAAATCAGCCACGCCTCTCTCCCTTCGTCATGCCCGGATCAGAACTTTACGCCGATCCGACCATAGTAATAGCCGCCCATCACGCCATAGGGCGAGGTCGACGGGTAACGCTGAACATAGGCGGTCGAGCTGTTGAGATACTGCTCGTTGCGGAAATAGCCCGGGAACTGGTTCGGGTAGGAGTTGAACACGTTGTTGGCTCCCAGCGAGATGCGCAACGCGCCTCCGACCTTCGCCGTCACCTCGACATCGGTGATGAAGCGCGAGTTGATCGGGATGTCGACATAGTTGTTCGCGTTGTTCGGCTCGGTCGCCTCGTAATAGGTCGGGCCATAGAAGGACTCGCGCAGATTGATGTCGAGGAACTTGATCCCGAACAGCGCACCGGCGGTGACGCGGAACTTTGGCGTAGTATCGACCAGCGTGGTCAGCGCACCCAGGTCGAGAAGCTGCTGCGCCTGGTTGACGTTGGCTGGCGGTGCCGCGACCTTGTTGATCTTGGTGTAGTTGTAGTTGACCGCCAGCGACCAGTCGACATTGCCGATCGGCCCGAAGTCGCTTGAGTAGGTAGTGAGGAAGTCGGCACCATGGGTCACGGTATTGACCCCGTTGACGAAGGTGTTGATGCTGAGTGACCCGGCAGCGCCGCCGTTGATCGCGGTGATCACCGACTGGATCGGCACCCCGTTCGCCGCCAGCGCGCCAAGCACCGATGGCGAGATCACGCCGGTGCAAGCGCCGGCAAATGCCGCCTTCATGGCACTGGCGTCGGCGGCCGTCGTGTAGCCCCCCGGGAGGTATTTGCAGTTGTTGGAATAGCCGACAAACGCTCCCGACTGAACGATGCGATCGCGCAGGAAGATGGAGTAGAGGTCGAGCGTCGCGGTCAATCGCGGGATCGGATGGGCGACGAAGCCGATCGAAAAGTTGGTCGACTTCTCCGGCTTCAGGCCGCCGATGCCGAGCGAGGCCGCGCCCGACGAGTTCGGCGCGAACACGCCCGACAGCGACGCGACGCTGACGTTGATGCCCGAATAATATTCCTCGGGCAGGGTCGGAGCGCGGAAGCCGGTCGACGCCGTGCCGCGGATCGCGAACGCCGGCGAGAAGTCGTAGCGGCTGGTGACCTTGAACACCGTCGTGCTGCCGAAATCGCTATAGTTCTCGTGCCGCACCGCGCCGTCGACTAGCAACGCCTCGACCGGCTTGGCACTGATGTCGATATATTCGGAGATGTCGTGGCGCTTGTGGCTGCTGGCATTTGTCGGCGCATAGCCGAAGAACGACTGGATACCGCCGCCCAATACGCCGGTGCCGACATAATAGGAGGCCGGGTCGCCCGACTGGAGCTGGTAACGATCGTGGCGATACTCGGCACCAACCGCGACGTTGACCGGCTCCGCGAAGCCGACATCGAACTTGTGGGTGAAGTCGGCCGCCGACGTGATCTGCGTGAAGATGAAGTTGCCGTCGCGCACGTTGCTCGGCGAGGAGCCGTTATGATAGGTACAGCCGACGGTACCGGCGACGCACGAAGCACCGGCCGTGGTCTGGTAGCCCGATGAGTCGAAGTAGAGGGCGGCGTTGGCCGAATTCTCCACATAGATCGCGTCGAAGTCGCGGCCATAGGTGGTGCTCAGGTCATAGGTCGTTCCGGCGATCTCGCCCTTGATGCCGCCCGCAACCGAATAGTCGGTTTCCCGCAAGACCTCCTGTGGGGCGAAACCCTGCGGGAACGGGATGTCGCCGGTCGGCGTCGCGGTATTGACGCTCGCCTGCGCCGACTTTCCGTAGACGACGTTCGGCAGGCGATAATTTTGGAAGGTCGCACCGACCCGGCGCGAATAGGAACCGAACGAATAGAGCTCGATGCCGGAGATACCGGTATAGCCGGCATTATACATCGCATTGGTGAGATTGTATTTGCCGTCGCCAAAGATGCGGTTGACGTACGGATAGTTGTTGAAGCCGGTCACGCCGGGATAGCGCGTCAGGATCGTGCGGCCACCATTATTACCGGTGTTGGCGCTGGTATTGGCACCGGTGTCAACCACACGGGGATCGACATCGCCGCGGAAGCTGAAATCGTGGAACTTGCGCTCGGCGGAGACGCTCAGATACATGTCGGGGATCGGCTGGATGCCGATATTTCCCATGATGTCCCAGGTCAGGCCATCGCCATCCTCATACTGACCGACAGTGGCGTTGAGCTGGCCGCCATGATCGTTCTTCTTGAGGATGAAGTTGACGACGCCGGCGATTGCGTCGGTGCCGTACTGCGCGGCCGCGCCGTCCTGCAACACCTCGACATGGTCGATCGCGTCTTCGGGGATCAGGCCGATATCGGGCGATGCGCCGCCGCTGGAGATGCCGCCGGTGACGACGACGTTGGCGGTGCCGTGGCGGCGCTTGCCGTTCAGCAGCACCAGCGTCTGGTTGGGGTTGAGGCCGCGCAGCTTGATCTGCGGGTGAAACGCGGTCTGGTCGTTGCCGAACGCCTGAACCTGTATGGTGGGCAGTGTCTGGGCCAGCGCCGACATCAGATCGGTCTGCCCGACCCGCTTGAGCGTATCGGCACCGAGCACCTGGATCGGAGCAGGGCTGTCGGAGGCACGCAGGCCGGTCGTGCGGGTGCCGGTGACGATGACCTCGTCACCCTCGCTCGCGGCAGGCTTGTTGGTCTCGGTCCCTTGCGAGGGCTGTTCGCGGGCTGAGCCGATGCCGGCAGCACTTGCACCAGGCGCGGTCTGCGCCATCGCCGGCGATGCGGCGATTACCGCCGCAGCCGCGACGCCGCCAAGAAGAGACTTTTTGATCATCCGAACCCCCTTTTCTGGAGCCTCGGCATCCCCCCGGCGATCAGGCGGCCTTCTTCTGTGTGCCCACCGTTTGTCCCCACTGGAACCGGCAAACGCGATCCTGTCATGACCACCCTGATTCGATATGTAATGCTAATGTCACACTGTTCTTTTCGGCAATGAAATTTCAGCAAGCTATACATGTCGAGTAATTGTGTGACAAAACCGTCACAGATGGCACGTTGACGCAGCTAAATCGGGGGAGCCATTCAGGTGGTCCATGTGCGGCTGTCAGGAGCATCGCGTTGAGGAACAAAGGCTTATGGCCACAGCGTTGTGCGCTTAGCCTGATACGAGCCCACCCGTCGCGATCACCGGCCCGGTCGGCAGCCCGGTCGTCGAGCCGCCGCTCGGCTCGATCGACACCGCGAGCGTCACGCCGGCCGCCATGCTCGCACGATCGCTGCCCGGCACGGCGACGCTGCTGCGCTCGCCACGGTCGAGCAGGCCGAGCGGACGGGGCGATGCACCCGGCGCGATCAGCCACAGCTCCGCGCTGCGGTCTGCCGGCCAGGGTGCCGCCCCGACCACTGCCACTCGCTCCGTACGGGCATCGTAGACCGCGTTGAACGGCTTGACCCCATCCGTCCCCGCCAGCGCAGCGACCAGGACATGGGCCGGCGCGGGTGCCGGCGGCGCAATCGGGTGACGCGGCCATGCCATCACTACCGCCAGGCTTGCGGCGATCGCCGCGGCAGTGGCGGCGGCGAAACGCCAGCGGCCTGCAACCTGCCGGTCCGCCCGGATCGCGGCGAGCACGGCGCGCTCGACATCCGCCGACGGCTCGGCCGCCGGAAAGGAGTCGATCAGCCCCGCGAAGTGCCGCCGCCAGCGAGTCACCTGCGCAGCAAATGCGGGCTCGGCCAGCACCCGGCGCAGCGCCGACGTGCGCGCCTCGCCATCGAGCACGCCCAGCGCGAGTTCGCCCGCCAGGATCGCATCCTCCTCACTCATCGCCCAGACACTCCCGCAACCGTGCGAGGCCGCGCCTGACCCGGCTCTTCATCGTGCCCAGCGGGACGTCGGCGCGGGTCGCGAGTTCCGCATAGGTCAGGCCATCGAAGAACGCCGTTCGTATCGCCTCGCGCTGATCGCCGTCCAGCGTGTCGAGACAGCGGTGCAGCTGCCGATCGGCCTCGTCGAGCAACATCACATCGGACGCCGAAGCTGTGGGATCGACGATCTCGGCCATGCCGTCCGGCGACACTTCCGGCGCTGCATTGCCGCGCGAGCGCCGCCAGTCGATCGCTCGGTTACGCGCGATCGTGGCCAGCCAGGTGATCGGGCTCGACCGTCCCGGATCATAGCCGCCCGCCCGTTTCCAGATCGTGACGTAGACATCCTGCAATACATCTTCCGCTGCCTGCCTGGTGCCGCAGATACGCAGACAGATGCCGAATAGCTTCGACGAGGTCAGCCGATAGACGCTGGCAAAGGCGGCGCGATCCTCCTCTCCGGTCGCGACCAGCGCCTCCACGAGCCGCTGGCGAGCATCCTTCGTCGCCGGCCCCTGTTCACTGGTCATGTGAAAAAGGCACCGTTAAATCTTTTTCCATCGCCGGCATCCGGTCACCTGAACCAATCGTAGCTGGGAATGTTGAAGTGGTTACTCGGTTAGCGCCAGTATAACACCGGGGCAACCTGCTTCAATGATCTAGGTTATGTCCAAGGAGACGGGCTGGTCTAGGTTGTTGTGTGACCGAACTATTACGTCACTTCGAGAAAGGGTATAGGCGATGACTGAAAGCGATCAGCTGATTGAGGCGTTTGATTCACGCGTCCAGCGTCGAAACGAGCGGCGCGATCTATTCAGGATGGTGTTGGGCACCGCTGCCGTCGGCGGAGCCTTTGCGTTCGTGTCTGCGGCCGATGCGCAAACGGTCAGCGACAATGATGTGCTGAACTTCGCCCTCAACCTCGAATATCTCGAAGCGAATTTCTATTATTATGCAGTCTTCGGAACGCCGATTCCGGTTGGTTCGATCAACGGTGTTGGCACGGCGGTGCCCGCCGATCAGGCCGCCAATGCGGCTGGCGTTCGCTACAATACGGGTGCCCATGCGGTGCCGTTCCAGGACCCGATCGTGGCGCAGTATGCGCGTGAGATCGTTGCCGACGAACTGGCGCACGTCAACTTCCTGCGTAGCGCATTGACCAGTGCGGCGGCGGTGGCGCAGCCGAGCATCGACATCGGCACGACGCCGAACGGTGCGTTCAGCAGCGCCGCTCGGGCCGCCGGTCTGATCGGGCCGACCTCGGCGGCCAACCCGACCTTCTTCGATCCCTACGCCAGCGATAACAATTTCCTGCTCGGAGCCTTCATCTTCGAGGATGTCGGCGTCACCGCCTACAAGGGTGCATCGCCGCTCATCACCAGCAAGGCGTATCTTGAGGCAGCTGCCGGCATCCTGTCGGTCGAGGCCTATCACGCCAGCATCGTGCGCACCGTGTTGTATTCGAAGGGCGTCGCGACGCCTTCGCTGCGCACCTCCGCCGATGCGATCTCGGCAGCGCGCGACAGCCTCGACGGCACGGCCTCGGACGACCAGGGTATCTCGCCGATTAACACGAGCATGGGGGTGACCTCCAATATCGTGCCGACCGACCAGAACTCCATCGCCTACAGCCGCAACACCGGCCAGGTGCTGAACGTCGTCTACTTGAACAAGGCGGCCGTTACGGCTGGTGGGTTTTTTCCCGCCGGCGTCAACGGCTCCATCAAGACCAGCCAAGCGAACTGAGCGGAGACAGGGATCATGTTACAGAACGAGACCATTCTCGCGCTCGTCGAGCGCTCCGAAAAGCGCCGCACTGAGCGGCGCAGTTTCCTCAAGGCGGCGGGTGCGGCTTCGGCGGCCACGGTCGGTCTGGCAGTCCTGTCGGCGTGCGGCGGCGACAAGGATTACGGCAACCCCACTCCGGCGGCGACGTCCACGACGCTCGGCGATGCCGACGTGCTGAACTTCGCGCTGAACCTCGAATATCTCGAAGCCACCTTCTACTCCTATGCCGCGTTCGGCACGCCCTTGTCGGTTTCGTCAACCGGCGGCGTTGGCACGACGGGCACCGTCACGGGCGGCCGTCAGGTCAACTTCACCGATCCGGTGGTCGCGCAATATGCCCGCGAGATCGCACTCGATGAGATCAACCATGTAAACTTCCTGCGCTCGCAGCTGGCGGGATCTTCGGTGGCATTGCCATCGCTCAACATCGATGGCGGCGCGACCGGCGCGTTTACCGCGGCGGCACGTGCGGCAGGTGTGGTGTCGGCGACCGGGACGTTCGATCCCTATGCCTCGGACGAGAACTTCCTGCTTGGTGCGTTCATCTTCGAGGATGTCGGCGTTACCGCCTATAAGGGCGCATCGCCGCTGATCGCCAACAAGACCTATCTTGAGGCGGCGGCCGGCATCCTTGCCGTTGAGGCGTACCATGCCGGTCTGATCAGGACGATCCTCTACACCAAGGGCATGAACGCGACACCGTCGCTGATCACCAACGCCGGATTGATTTCCGACGCTCGCGACAGCCTTGATGGTGCGAGCGATGACGATCAGGGTATCGCGATGAGCGGTGGAGCCTCGAACATCGTTCCGACCGACACCAACGGCATCACCTATAGCCGCTCGACCGGCCAGGTGCTCAACGTTGTCTATCTCAATAAGGCGTCGGTGAGCAGCGGCGGGTTCTTCCCGGCGGGCGTCAACGGCGCGATCAAGACCAGCGCCGCCAACTGATCGTCGGCAGCAAGTCCAGGCGAACGAAGGGCGGTCTGACAGGCCGCCCTTTTCGTGTCAGACGGCAAGCTTCAACGCCGCCGATCCGCTGAACAGCGGCGAGCGGATCAACCGCCATCGCGCCAGCCGATACTCCAGCGATGTCGCCAGCACGCCCAGCCCATAGACGCAGCTGCGGCGGAAGTTGATCGACGACGCTTCGGCGAAATACTGGGTTGGGCAGCTGATCTCGCCGATCGCGAAACCGAACCAGGCGGTCTGCGCGATCATCTGATTGTCGAACACGAAGTCATCCGACGCCGCCAGCAACGGCAGCGCCTCCAGCACCCGCCGGCTCCATGCACGATAGCCGGTGTGATATTCCGACAGCTTCTGGCCCATGACGATGTTCTGGAACAAGGTCAGCATTCGGTTGAACACATATTTGTAGCGCGGCATTCCGCCCACCAGCGCACCCTTGCCTAGGATGCGCGAGGCGAACACCGCGTCGTAATGGCCCGACGCGATCATGCCGGCCATGGCCGTCACCAGCCGCGGCGAATATTGATAGTCGGGGTGCAGCATCACGACGATGTCCGCGCCCCTTGCCAATGCGGCGGTGTAGCAGGACTTCTGGTTGCCGCCATAGCCGCGGTTGCGGTCGTGGCGCACGACGTGCAGCCCAAGTTCCTCGGCCACCGCCACCGTCTCATCATGGCTGCAATCGTCGGTCAGGATGATGTCGTCGACCACGTCGCGCGGGATTTCCGCCACGGTCTTACGCAGCGTCAGCGCTGCATTATAGGCGGGCAGCACCGCCGCCACGCGCAAGCCATCGATCATCTGTCGCTCCAAGCCATGACCAAGTTCGTTCGCTATCACGCCGCGCAGTTAAAATGATGCTAACCAAGATGTCTGATCTTGGCCATTGTCAGCAGTCAGGGAATGTAGCGCGAGCATGATCGAACCGATGCCGACCTCCAGCGCAGCGACGATCCTCGGCGGCACGACACGGCCCGCCGTCCGACTTGGCCTGTCCGCGCTGTGGCTGATCGTCGTCGGCTATCTAGCGGTCCACCATGTCTTCTGGCGCGACGAGGTGCGGGCGCTCAGCTTGGCGCTGCCCGGCGGCGACGTCGTGGCGATGGCGAAGGCGGTGCACGGTGAAGGGCATCCGCTGCTCTGGTACCTGCTACTGCGCGCCGCCCATGCCGTGGCACCCGTGCGCGAGGTGCTGCCGGCGGTCGGGCTGATCGTCGGCATCGCAGGCGCGAGCTTCTTCGCCTGGCGCGCACCGTTCCGCCCCCCTGTCATGGTCGCGGTCCTGTTCGGCGGCTGGATGGCATTTGAATACTCCGTGATGGCCCGCAACTACGGCCTTTCGATGCTGCTGATGTTCGTCATCGCCGACCGCTTCGCGCGCGGCCGCGACGGTACGATGGCGACGGGCGCACTCCTATTTTTCCTGGTCAACACCAACGTGCCGTCTGTCATCCTGGCAGGCGGCTTGCTGTTGTTTCGGCTGGTCGAGATCGTCGCCAGCGATGGCTGGCGCTGGTCGCCAGCGCTAGGCCGATGGCTTGGCGCGGCAGGTATCGCGCTGGTCGGCGTGGTGCTGTGTTTCCTCACCGTCTACCCACCCTTCAACGAGGCGGCGCTGGCACCTGGTGCCGCAAGCCTGTCAATGGGGAGCATCGCCGCGGCCGCGCTCAACGTCGGCGGGCCGCTGTCGAGTCTTTGGCCGGATTGGGCGTGGACCATGCCCGGCGCGGCACCGCTGCTGGCATTGCTGATCCTTGCCGGCCCGCTCAGCCTGCTGCGCGCACCGGCGGCGGCGATCGCGGCGATCGTCGTGCTGCCGATGATGCTGTTGTTCTTTCAATTCGTCTATCCGGGCAGCTACCGGCATCAGGCGCTATACCTGTGCTTCGTCGTGGCGCTGCACTGGATCGTGGCCGGCGGACGTGGCGGTTGGAGGCGTACTGCGTCGCCGCTCCTGCACGACCGCGTGCCGGTCGCGGCAGGGATCATGCTGATCGTCCTGCTATATGCGCAGCTTGGGTCGACCGCGTCGGTGCTGGTGCAGGTCGCCCGCGGCCGAGTGGAGGGGCAGAGCGCAGCACTGGCGCAGCTGCTCCGCCGGCCCGCGCTGCGTCACGCGATCGTGCTCGGCGTGTCCGAGGTCGTGGTCGAGCCGCTGCCCTATTATATCGACAATCCGACCTATCTGCTGCGCCAGCGGCGGTTTGGGGCGGTCTCGCATTTCACCCGTCATGCCGACCTGCACCTGACGCTAGCCGGGATCCTACGCACTGCCCGCCAGCTTCAGGCGACAACCGACCGCCAGGTCGTGATCCTGATGCAGTATCGTATCGGCCGCAACGACGGCCCCCAGACCTGGGACGAGCGAATCCTGGGTGATACGACCGCCGGCCCTGGCGACGCTGCCGCGTTCCGCGACGCGACGCGGCTGATCCAAACCCCGGTCGAGCTGATCCGCTATGGCTCGTTCGACGAGAATTATTGGGTCTATCTGCTGAAGCCCGCCGTAACCGGTTCTTAGCACCCCCTCCGCGATAAGCACGCGCCCTCTTGGAGGCCGTGCATGTCTGTCTCTCCCCAGCCCCTGCCCCTCATCGCGCCCAACCCGCCGCGGCTGAGCGAGCTTGGCGACGACCTGCGCCGCGTCGAGGCGTCGGGCGTGTTCAGCAACCATGGTCCGGAGGCACGCGCGTTCGAGGCGGAGGTGACGCAGGTGATGTTCGGCGGCCATGGCGCGAGCCTCGCCGTTGCCAACGCCACGCTGGGGCTGATGATCGCGATCCGCGACGCCGCCGGCATGAGCCCGCGGCCGGGCACGCTGGCGATCATGCCGGCGCTGACCTTCGCCGCGACTGCCCAGGCTGCCTATTGGGCCGGCCTCACGCCGCTGGTGATCGATGTCGACCCGCTCGACTGGAGCGCCGCCGCCGCCGCCGAGGAGCGGCTGCTTCGCCAATACGGCCGGCGGATCGGCGTCGTCCTGCCCTATGCGACCTTCGGCAACGTCATCGACCTCGACCGTTATGCCCGGATGGCCGAGCGGCACGGCGTCGGCGTGGTGATCGACGCCGCCTCGTCGCTGGGGACGATCGATGCGGCCGGCGACGGCTTTGGCGCACGCGCGCCGTTCGCCACCGTCTATTCGATGCACGCGACCAAGACCTTTGCGGTGGCGGAGGGCGGCCTGATCCACAGCGGCGACCCCGCCCGCATCGCCCGGCTGCGCGCCATGACCAATTTCGGTTTCGAGGGCAGCCGCAGCGCGACCCTGCCGGGGCTCAACGCCAAACTGCCCGAGGTGCTGGCGGTGATGGCGCGCGCCAAGCTTGCCGGCATCGATGCGGTCTGCGACGCGCGCGCCGAACTGGAGGCGGCCTATCGCGACGTGCTGGGGGCCGAGCAGGCGGGCTTTGGGCTGCAGGCCGCCGCTGGTCGCCGCCGGGCAATGCAATTCATGCCGGTGCTACTGCCTCCTCACTTGGCCGTCCGCCGCGAGGAAATCGTGGCGGCGATGGCCGCCGCAGGAGTGGGCACGGGCCGCTATTTCAGCCCCCATCTGGGCGAGCAGCCCTGGGTGCGCAGCGTGTCGATGGTGGAGGCGACACCGGTGGCCGATCGCGTCGCCGGCGCGCTGCTGTCGCTGCCGATCACCGATGCGATGACGCCGGCCGATGCCCGCCGCGCCGCGGTCGCGCTGATCGACGCCTGCAGCGTGACCAGCAGCGCCCGCCCCTATCGCGACCGCCGCCCGCGGCAGCTGCCGGCGATCGCTTCCACCCTGATCGTCGGCGGCGGCCCGGCCGGCACCGCGCTGCTCACCGCCGCGACCAAGCGGGGCCTGCTGTCGCGCTTCGCCGAGGGGCTGGTGATGGTCGAACGCGATGTCGGCGTCGGCAACGGCCGGCTCGGGCGCTATGCGATCACGTCGGACTCGACCGCGCAGACCTTCCTGACGGCGGTCAAGGACAATTTCCACCCCGAACTCGCGGCGCTGGTCGACCATCCGGC
>NZ_CAHJXA010000016.1 GCF_903644135.1 Sphingomonas bacterium
ATCGCCTATCGTGGTCCGTTCGACGGCTTCCATGCGCTGCCGGCGTCGGTCTCCAAGACGCTGCTCGTGCGGTTCGACCATAACAAGTACTCGGTGCACGCGAAGGCGGCGGGTCGCCAAGCTGCCGCTGGCCAAGGAGATCACCGGGTTCGACTTCGCTACCACACCGATCAACGAGCAGCTGGTGCGTGAGCTCGCCGCTGGCGGCTTCCTCGCCAGCCAGCGTAACGCCGTGCTGGTCGGCGGCACCGGCACGGGCAAGACCCACCTCGCCATCGCGATCGGTCGCGCCTGCGTGCGCAGCGGCGCCAGAGTGCGGTCCTTCAACACGGTCGACCTCGTGAACCGGCTCGAGGCCGAGGCGCGTGCCGGCAAGCCCGGCCGCATCGCCGACCATCTCTCGCGGCTCGACCTCGTGATCCTGGAAGAGCTCGGCTACCTGCCATTCGCGCTGTCCGGCGGCCACCGTCACACACCATGCCGGCCATCGTCCTCACAACGGCGCGCCCGCGCCGTGCAACGGGGTCAATGTTGGACGCCGATAAGGGGTCAAGATCCCGCGCCGGTTGACAGGCTTGCTTGTCCCGCGTCTTGGTCACGTAGCTTTCGCGGATCTCACCCTCATGGTCGACCGCAGAGGTAGTGGGTCTCGCCGTTGATCTTCACGAACACCTTGTCGAGATGCCAACGCCAGTGGCGGAACCGCGCATGTAGCTGACCTGGCGCTGACGCACCTCGCTCGCGAACATCGGGTCAAACCTGTTCCACCAGAACCGGATCGTCTTGTGGCTCACATCGACCCCGCGCTCGAACAGCAGGTCCTCGACGTTGCGCAGCGATAGCAGGAAGCGCACGTATATGAGCACCACCAGCCGGATCACCTCGGGTGACGAGTTAAAGCACCGGAACGGGCTAGGCGGTTTGGCTCTCGATCTGCGGGGCATCTGCCGCGGCTAGCAGTACCCAGCAGGGTCTGCCACGTTGGTCTGACAGAGCCCTCTGGTGCTCTTCGTCCACGCGGCCTAGCCTGCCCTACTTACTATGCGGTGCATCAGACCTGACAATGCCCATCTGCATATCGCAGAGCGTCGACTGCGTCCCCTGTACGAGATCGTAGGTCCTCGATCGTCAAAGTTTTTGCCAGATGGATGAGTGACCGAATGGCCATCGCTTTGATTTGCGGCATCCGCGGCTCCCAGGGTTTCGAATGGCCAGCGAAGATCGTCGTTCCCTCGATGGTAGCGCTGATGAAGAGGGCCACCGTGCGGCACTCGTCGTCGGACAAGGAAGCGTTCACTCCCTTCACGAGGTTGGCAAGGCCGCGTTGCGATCGCGCGTAGAATTCCTGCACGAGTTGGCCGACCTTCTCGTTGTGGTTGGCCAGCGCCCAAAGTTCGGGAAACAGATTGGTCGTCTGTTTTGACCGAACATCGTCGAGCGTGAACGCGATCGCCTGGCTGAGCCGCTGCTCTGGATCGTTCAGCGTGTCGCCGAGCATATCGGCGGCGAGATCCGAGTATCCCAGCAGAACCGCCTCTAGGAGTTCCTGAACCAGATCTTCCTTGCGCGGAAAGTAATAGCTCAGATTACCGACCTTCATGCCGCACTCGGCGGCGATGCGGCGCAGCGTGAAGGCCTGTGAACCTTCCTCGACAAGGACGTTCAGCGCGGCGCGAAGAATTTGCTCGATCGTTTCGGTGCCGCAGGCATAGGCTCCCGGTCGCGCGCGAATACGCATTACCGCAACCTCATCCTGTCCCATTTCCATGACTTTTCCGCTTCTCGTTTGCGAGCCACATGGCAGCTTTCACGCGATGTGCAAATCCGCGTCACCGAGGCGAAGCGCATTCTTCCGCGAGCGTCCTAGTTGTGTGCTCCATCAGGCCTGACGGGAAAGAGAAGCCGCAAGGAAGCCGGTGCCTTGCAATTCTTGATCACGCGCTCGACAAGGCGAGCGCGGATCGCCTTCAACGACACCTCGGACAAGGCGTGCGGGCGTTCCCGGCTTACCTCCGCGGCGGTGAAGGGAGGGCTTGAGGCCGCCGTGCTCGGGCCGCCGAGCGTAAACACGACATAGTTGAGCAGATCGGCGAGTTCCGCATTATCGGAGATGCGCGAGTGTGCGACGTTGGGCAACTGGATCAGATACGCGCGCGCCTCGCGATCGCAGAGGAAATAGCCCACCCTGTCGCGAAGCACGGGAAGGAGCGCCGGTGCCGAGTCGCCGTTGATGCCGTGGCACCCACCGCAGTTTTCGATATAGTCGGACCGCGCTTGTACCTGGTCGGCGATCTTGCCCGACCACATTTGCGCGATTCCTACGCTCGCCGCGCCGATGCTAATCGTACCAAGCAGACCCAACACTACATTGCGCATAGGCGGAGGCCGTTCCTTATTGTGCCGCCCCGACCAGAACCGCGGTCGAACAATGATATTCCATGCTGGTCGTCCCGAAGCACCAGATAACGTTGTTGTTGAGCTGTGGCACATAGAGCTGTGTTGCGCGATCGGTGTTGTCGCAGTTGCATTGCCCGCAGGCAGGCTTCCCGCAGCAATCACGGTACGCGATCAGATACGCCTTGCCTTGATCAGGGTTGATGCACGTTCCCACCCAGGATACCGGCGAAGGCTGCGCGCCCGCCGGGCACGCATTAATCGCGCCGCCGCAGCAGCTGCACAGAGATCCGTCAATCGCGCAATAACGCCAGTAATCGCACTTGGTGTCGTCCTTGGTCTGCGCCGTGCGCGCGAACGCGGTCTTGCCCTCGACCGAGCGGTCGGGCTTTTGCGCATCGGCGCGGCTGACCGGGAGGAGCGGAAATGCCGGAGCAGCGACAAGCGCGACACCCAGCTTGGTCAACATGCTCCGCCGCGACGTGGCTCCCGCAAAGCGGCGCAGCATCCGTTCGCCGATCGCATCGATTTTCGTGTTCATCGAATAGCCCCTTGTTGATGGGATGATCGTTAGGCGATCTTGACCTTGAGCCCGTTGATATACTCCTGGACGGAACGCATCCCCAGCTCATGCGCCACGATCAGGCTCTCCAGATGCTCGCGGCTGTTGATCAGCCCCTTCGACAGAACGGTGCCGGCTGCATCCATGAGCACCGCGTAAGGCAGCTTGTCGACATGGAACGCACGTCCCGTCTCGGCACCGTTGATGAAACCATAGCTCTCGATACCTTGCTGAGCGATCATCCGGCGCTGCACGGCCACATCGTCGTCACCGACGAACACGAGCTCGATCCGCTCGGCCTTGGCGAACGACTTGGCTGCCGGGATCAGGTTCTTGCACAAGGGGCACTCGGCCGACACGAACATCAGCAGGCGCATCGCGTGCCGCGTGAGCGCGCCGCCGATCTCCAGCGGCTGGCCATCGATCGTTTGGAGGTGCAGATGCGGAGCCGCTTCGCCCACCGCTGGACCATTGGAACCCATCAGGGCACCTGCCGGAGCGACGCGCATATGCAGTACTCCCACCTGACGGGCGAGCGCGAGCAGGGCGACGATCGCACAGGCGATGACGATCCAGGAGAGGACCTGCGATACCAGAAGTGCAGTCAACATGAGCTATTGTCCAATCGTCAGACCTGCTGGGCGCGAAAACCTGGCACGGCCAGGAGCGCGTCGAGCAGGAGGATCAACAAGAAGAGGGCCAGACCCGTGGCGATCGCGGCGACATGTCCGTACAGCGGCACCTGGCCTGCCGACAGATTGAGCAGGAGCGCGACCGCCAGTGCCAAGTTGCGCGCTACCAAGGCACCATGCAGCGACTGTCGAAGCCCGCCGACGCCACAGCCGCAATCGATCCGGCGCCGCCCGCGTCCGATGTTGATCGCCATGGCGGCGGCGAAGATCACGAGTAGCAGGGCTGCGATTGCTGGTACCCAGCGGCGCTCGCCGACCAACAGCATGGCCCCGACCAAAACCTCCAGCCATGGTAGGACCAAAGCCGTGGGTCCTACCAGCGCCGACGGAAGCAGGCGGTAGTTGCCAATCACCCCGGCCAGCGTGGCGCGGTGACGCAGCTTCGCCGCAGCCGCGACCAGGAACACCAGCGCCACGCAAAAAGCAGCCGAGTCGCCAATCGTCAGGAGGCAGTCTTGCAACACCGCCTAGCTGCCCGCACTGCCGGTTGGCGCAGGTGTCGCGGCCGGCAATGGCGCGGCGGGAGTCCCTACATCGGCGGTGATGATGAGGCCGCCTCCCGTCTTCTCGACCTTGCGCTTCTCCTCCATCGTATGCGCGTCGAGCACATACAGATTGCCTTCCTTGTCGTTGATGAAGAGCAGCGGCGTCGCATCCTGCGTAACTTCGATATTTGAGGCCGGCAGTTTGAGCGGGCGGCGCTTCACCACCTTTTTATTGGCGATGTCGAGATCCCAGATCTCCTCACCGGCTTCATTCTGCGACCAGAACTCGCCCTTGTGCATCAGCACGTACAAGTGCCCGCTCGGCCGGTGCAGCGCCATGATCTGCCTGCCGCCAGGCAGCCAATTCACATTGAGCGGCTTTGTCTCGCCGGGTCGCACGCCGGCGGCCGCCTGGATCGAGAAGGGTGCGGTCACCACCGGCGCGGCACCCATCGTCGCCTGATAGACCAGTCCGCTGTAGCTAATGAAAGTGGTCTGCCGCTTAGTCTTGTCATAGGTGAAGTTGCTGAAGATCGGATCGCCCGACGCCGGGAAGAACGAGGCGGTGTGGGTGATCTTCGACTTCGCGGACGTAGTGTCGACCGTCACCATCGTCCCGTCCGAGCAGAGGGCGGAGAACCCGACGGCGGGATTGGGGATGAGGCTCGCGCAGCCCGGCAGTTCGATCGCGCGTACGAACTTGCGCTTCTGTAGATCGATCATGTTGACCGACGATTGCGGATTGTAATTATAGGCATAGGCCGTCTTGCCATCGTCGTTGACGATGAAGTTCTGCTTCTCGCCGCCGATGATGATCCGGCCAGGAATCGGTATCTCGATCTGCAGCTTCAGGGCGGTGGTGTCGTAGATCGCTACGAAATCCTGCCGCGTACCGCGATCGGCCTTGGTCCAGATCGTGTCCGACACGTAGTAATATTTACCGGCAGGATCGATGGCCATGTCGCCGCGATTGGAGATATCCACCTCGCCGCGCATCTTGCCCGTGGAGCCGTCGAAGATCCTGATGCCGCCCGCGCCATAGCCGCCGCGGATGTAGGCCCATTGCGGCTGAGGGGGCAGGATCGAGAGGACCGAAGCCTCTTCTGCCTTCAATTCCACACTGGCAGGCGGCGACGGCGGTGAAGGCGGCGTTTCTGTCGTCTGCGCCCTCACTGCGAGCGGCAGGGCGGCGCTGGCGATCAGCGCGCCCTTCAGACAAGACTGCCACGTGCAACTCCGGAAAGTCATGTTCTCAACCCCTGAAAGATGCGCTTTACGTCATGTTCCCGAGCGACGACCGCCGACAGCTGCGACGGACCCTGCGATTCGCCAAGGCTGGACGAGCGTCAAGAGTTGGTCAAGCGCTATCTCGCACCGAAGGACGCCGCTTGACGAAAGCTTGAAGATTGACCTAGCTTGTAGCGACATAGAGTCATACTGGGGTTTTCGATGATGCGGGCTAGATTGATGGCCGTCGTGCTGACCTGCTCAATTAGCCTGCCCTCGGTGGCGTCACTGGCCGCACCCGCGCCGCAATTGTTCGCCGAACGTTGCGCGATGTGTCACCAGGCCAATGGCGCGGGGCTGCTCGGTCAGTTTCCAAGGCTTGCTGGGCGAGTGAACGTCATCGCCCAAAGCCCTGCCGGTCGGCGCTATCTCGTGCTGCTCCTGCTGAACGGCATGGTCGGACCGATCGACGTCGACAGCCAACACATTTCCGGGCTGATGCCGTCGATGGCGGCGCTGAAGGATGAGGATATCGCGGCGATGCTGAACTACGCGACCCAGCTTGGCACTCCAGCAAAGAAGGGCAAGATAGCGGCATTCAGCGCTGCGGAAATCGCGGTCGTGCGGAAGGGCGGGTCGATCGGTCCGTCGGCGGTCCATGCAGAGCGCGCCAAGCTCGTCGCCAGCGGTGCCCTGCACTGAAGGTCGTCAGCCTGACACGGCGTTCCGCAGTCCCGTTGCTCTCCACGCGATCCTCATAATCGCCGGCAGGAGGATCGCTGCGGCGACGCCCGCTATTGCTGCCCCGTCGAGCATCGCCAACCCGTTCACGCGTACGGCAACAGCACCAAGCGCCGGGCCGCCAGCCATGGCGGCGCACTGGGCCATCGCCACGAGTCGACGCTCCCGGCCCGCTGCAACATTCTGCATGGCGTGGGCGGAAAGCCGGATCATCCCAAAGGTGGAGCCCATATTGAAGAGCGTCAGCGCGACCAGATAGCCGTTGATCCCGGCATCAGCGGACAGCAACAGCGGAGACAATATTCCGCTTCCGCACATCAGCACGGTCAACCAAGGCTTGAACCGCGGCATGGTCAATGCCGCAAGCATTGCAGAGGGCGCGCTCGCCAGCGAGGTCAGCGCGATGGCGGAGCCAATATCTGCATCGGGCAGGTTGAGAGCGGTCCCGATCGGCGCGATGTAGCTCCACAGCATCATCGTGATCCCGACGAGCAGCACCATTGGCACGATCCTGGTCACGATCGTCGCGGTCATGGCGGACGAGACAAGTGGCACGTCTCTGGCGGATTGACCTGTCGTCTCTGCATCGCGATCGCCGACGGCCTCGTGGCGCAGCAATAGCGCGATCGTCAGCGGTGCCAGCGCCAGCATCGCAAGCGCGGCTGCCGGGCCGCATAGTGTCGCGACCAGCGGCAACGCCGCCAGTGCAGCGGTCGAGAGAAGCTGCTGAGCCAGCATGATAATGCCGATCGCCTGATGCGGCCGCCGCCGAGCCGCAATCGCAACCGCGCGCGTCAGCAACAGGCCCATGCAGGTCCCCAAGACCAACCGCAGCGCCAACACGGCGGCTAGGTCGTGGCAGAAGGGTAGAGCGATACTGGCTGCCAAAGCGACAATCGGCGCGCCCCGAACCAGACGGTGAGTCGCGCAGGTTTGGAGCCAGCCAAGCAGCGCGCCGACCGCCATTCCGACCTGTCCCAGGCTGACGATCCAGCCGAACTCCTGCGGCGCGGCTGCATGATTCTCCGTCAGCAAGGCCAGCACGCCGGGCTCAATGCCCGTCTGCAGCGTCGCCAGGGTGGCAATCACCTGCGCTCGCGTACCGCTCGATATTCGGCCCATGAGATCTGCTCCGCGTCGATCAGCCTCGCATCTGCGTGCGACCCGGCAGGATCCTCTCGAAAGACTCTCTTGGAATGGAGCGCTTGCGTTCGATTAGCTCGACCAGCGTCTCGCTTTGCAAGTCTTTTCTGAACACCGGGCAAAGTTACGACGAAGAAGGTCATACTGGTGCTGCGCAGAACTCGGCTTCGATGCAGGGACGACCCGAATGCAGCTTGCACCGGCAAAACCGGCAGCGGTCAGGCCGGGAGCGAAGGCTCCGCATAGCGGTCGACAATGTCGCCGAGCGAATCGATCAGCGGCGTCAGGTAGCGTTCGAAGTGCTGCCAGTGGTTGACGGCGTCAGTGAAGATCGGCGTCCGGACCTGCTCCGAGCTAGCGGTGCGGACCGCGCGCTTGTTCTGCCAGAAGGCCAGGCACTGCTCCTCGAAATCCAGACCGATATAAGCCAGCAGCCGCTCGACCTCGCCGCGCGTGTCCGCAACCATGCGTTCATAGATGACGCGGTGCACGGCCCCGGGCTGCACGACATCAAAGGCCGCCATCAGCGTTACATAATCGCGATAGTAACGACCGATATCGACCATGTCGTAGGAGAAGGTCTGCCCGCGGGCGAAATGCTGCTTCCACGCGGAGAAGCAGCAGGAGATCGGATGCCGCCGGGCATCGATGATCTTCGCGTTCGGCAACACCAGCTTGATGAGCCCGACATGCTGCCAATTGTTCGGCATCTTGTCGATGAACAACGACTTGTCGGTTCGGCGATGGACGCGGGTACGCTCGATATATTCCTCACCCAGGCGCAAGCGGTCGGCGGGGGTAAGCGACGTCATCATCGCGCGCAGGTCAGGAAATTCTCCTTCATCGACCCGCGACTGCAGGCGGCCGCCGATGATCATCATCTCAGACAGTTCCATCGTACCTTCCACTCGGCTGTGGCTGGACAGGATTTGTTCGATGAGCGTCGAGCCAGATCGTGGCAGGCCGACGACAAAGATCGGATCCTTCGCCGGGCAGCCACCCTCGCCCCGTTCGCGGAGAAAGGCGGGCGTAAACAAGTCGGCCGCAGCCGCGACCTCTGCCGAAAACTCATCGGCGTCGTGGCGGATCAACGTGCGACGCAGGCGATTGCCCTGATCGTACCGCGCAAACGAGGCAGCATAGTCACCGGCATCCTCAAGCGCCTTGCCCAGCGAGAAACAGAGATGGAAGACGTCTTCCTCATGCCCGTCCTCGGCTTCGAGCGTTCGAAGCGCTCGCTCCATCTCGGCGATCTCTTCGACGCCGAGCTTGACGGTCTTCAGGTTGGCGAGGCTCCACCATGCCTCCCCCATGGTCGGCTGATAGGTCAGCGCCTGGCGATAGGCATGGACGGCGTCCGCCTGCTCGCCCAGCGTCTTCAGCACGTGACCCAGGTTCTGCCAGAGTTCCGGCTGATCCGGCTTTTCTGCTAGCAGCCGCTGGTAGAGGTGCTTCGCCTGCTCCTGATCGCCGAGTCGTACCAGCACGGAGGCCAGCAGCAACCTGTTTCCCGGGTTGTTGACGGGCGAGGCGGCAAGCACCTTTGCGTGATCGAGCGCTTCGGGCAGACGATTGGTCTGGAGCAACAAGCGGATGAGAAAGTTTCGTGCTAGGTCGAAACCAGGAGCGAGCTGCACGGACCGCTCAACCAGCGGTACTGCGACCGACATGTCACCGCGTCGCCAGTTGATCTCGCCAAGCAGCCGGCTCGCCGCCGGATCGTCCGGCGAGCGTTCGAGCCGCGTCTCGAGAATCGTTGCCGCCTCGGCGAGACGACCGTCGTTCATCGCCAGCGCGGCGGTCCGCAGTTCGGCATCACGCGAGGAGGCGTGGACGCCCGACAGATCAGCTCGCCAGGCGTCCTGCTCGCGACCGGCGATGCGCAACGCGCGCGCCAGGTCGAACCAGCCGCGCGCCACCATCGGCTGTCGACTGACCGCCTGTTCCAGCGCGGTGATCGCCCGATGCTGATCCCCGAGCTCGACTAGCGACTCAGCGCGCTGTCCAGATCCGCGAGTCGTTTGTCTTTGGCCCTGACCGGCAGATGATTGCCCCGGGCGCTCAAGATATGTGCTCGTCGCAGGTACCTCTTCGACAGCGACCGCGATATCCGCCGGTGAGTCCGGGCGTGGGCGTCGCTTCTTCAAGCCGGGTCCTTTCTGCATGGGTCATGCATAATGCAAGTAATCCGCTTGACAACAGCGCGATCCTAAATGTTAATCCAGAAACTTGACGGTCGGCAGACATTGGAAGTCGTCGAGCGATGTTCGGACCTATCGCGTATCAGGGCGCGAGAGAAAGCAATGAGGTCGACTCGGACAATCGAGCGATCCGGAGGAAACCGGGAGAGGAGATCATACCAAGGGGGAAAAGATGATCGACTCCAAGCATCCGCGACTTTCGTTTTCTGGCCTGCTCTTGTGCGCAACCGTCCTCACTCCCTTCGCGGCAAACAGCGCCTTCGCCCAGGCGGCACCGCCGCCGACGATGATCGCAGTCGCCGATCCTGTCCCGGCCGCCGATGCGCCACCGCAAGATCAGGGGCTCGGCGACATCGTCGTCACGGCGACGCGCCGTGCCGAAAGCATTCAGAAGGTCCCCATCTCGATGCAGGCGCTGAGTGCGGACACGCTCGAACAGCGGCAGGTGAAGGGGCTGACCGACGTTGCGGCGCTGCTGCCATCGGTGTCCTTCGCCGGCATCGGTCCCGGCCGCAACACCGTCTATTTTCGTGGCATCGTTCCGGCCGGCGGCAACTATGCTTCGGTCGGCTATTACATCGATGACATCCCGATCTTTGGAACCGGAACTCCCGACGTCCACATCTACGACATCGAGCGGGTGGAGGCGTTGTCGGGTCCGCAAGGCACGCTATTCGGTGCCGGCTCGCTCGCCGGCACGATACGCTTCATCACCAACAAGCCTAAGATCGGCGTATTCCAATTCGGCTACGATACCGAAGCCAACAAATATGGCGACGGGGCGGTGGGCGGTCAGATCGAGTCGTTCGTCAACGTGCCGGTCAACGACAGCATCGCCATCCGCGCGATGGGCTTCTATCGACACGACGGCGGTTACATCGACAACAAGCCCAATAACGGCAGGTTCAATGATGGCAGTTCGTCGGTTCTGAACCTGGGCGATAATAATCCGGCCACGTCTTACAAGCTCGACAACGGCGCGATCGCCAAGGACAATTACAACCCGATCTACGAATATGGCGGTCGCGTGGAGTTGCTGTGGCAGCTGGCCCCGGGCTGGGACATTACGCCGCAAGTTACCGCGCAACGACAAATCGCGGATGGCTATTTCGGCTATGACCCGCGTGTCGGCGACCTTCAGGTCCACGACTTCGACGGGACGCGGCAGGATGACAAATGGTACCAGGCCGAGCTAGCGATCCATGGCCATATCGGCGACTTCGACGTGGCGTCATCGACGGGGTATTTCCAGCGTCGCACCAAATTGCAGAACGACTACACTTATTACACAGTGACGTATGACCGCTTCGGCGCGGGATACGAGAATTATCTTCAGTTCTTCGACAAGAGCGGATGCACAGGTGCCGGCGCAACGCTGAGGTGCAGCAAGCTCATCAACCCGACCCAATATTTCCACGCCGATACCAAGAAGCGGACGCTAACTCAGGAAGTGCGCGTCAATAGCCCGAAGAGCTGGCCGTTCGATGTCACAGTCGGTGGCTTCTATCAGTATCACAAACAGGAGAACAACACCTACTACGCCATTCATGGCCTCGATCAGATTGCCGGCTATACGCAGGCTGGCGGCGGCGACAGCAATCCCGCGGGGTTCGGCATACCGGTATCGCAAGGCGGCACGCTGGTTCCCGGCACACCGGCGGTGAAGCAGGACGGCTTCTACATAAGCGAGACTAACCAATATTACCACGATGAAGCATTGTTTGCTGAAGGTCACTACAATATCATTCCAACGGTCAAGATCACCGGTGGCATCCGTTACTTCTGGACAAGCTATAGGGTTCTTGGCTTCAACGGCGTGTCGGGGTCGGCGGCAAACACCGTCACTTCGCTCTATGTGCCCACCGGCACGCGAGGTTGTCCGACACCGCTTCCGGCAGCGCGGCTCCAGTGCTTGAACTCGAACTTAGCGGCCGCGGACGAGGTGGGTCGATACAGCGAGCATGGCGAGACGCACAAGGTCGCGGTCAACTGGCAGGTCGATCCGACCAAGATGATCTACGCCAACTACTCCACCGGATTCCGGCCGGGCGGCTTCAATCGACCGCTACGCATCCGGAACATCGGCGTCGCGACCGTTCCGCCGTTCAAGTCGGAGACGCTGACCAACTACGAGATCGGTGCCAAGACGACCTGGAACAACATCTTCCGCTTCAACGCCGCCATCTATTTGGAGAATTGGGACAACATTCAGTACGGCGTCGTCGTCTCGGGCGCTCAGGGTGCCGGCATCACCGGCAATGCCGGCAAGGCTCAGGTCAAGGGTGTGGAGTATGATGCCGATCTACGGCTGGGCAAGTTTACGATTTCATCGTCGGGCGCTTATAACGATGGCAAGCTGAAGGGCAATTTCTGCAATTTCGCCTTTAGTCCCAGTACTCTGTCGATCTCGCAGCTGTCGAGCTGTACGCTCGGCCAGAACGTTGCCGGGTCCAGTCCGCCGACGTCACAGGTCGCCGCCGCCGACGGCACTCGACTGCCGCGCCAGCCCAAGTTCAAGGGCACGACCTCCATCCGCTACGACCGCGACGTCGGCAGCTATCACGGCTATCTCCAGGGCGCGGCGCTGTACCAGACCAGCGCCACTCAGGACCTGAACGTAGCGGATGATGCATTACTCGGTGACACTCCGGGCTTCGTGTCGTTCGATTTCTCCGGCGGCCTCAGGAAGAACTCGACCACGATTGAGCTGTTCATCCAGAACGCCTTTGACCGACGGGGAGCGTTGACTAAGAACACTTTCTGTTCGATCACCTTCTGCTCCAATTCCTCGCGGACGTTCATCATCAGGCCGCAATTCTTTGGGATCAGGTTCGGGCAGCGGTTCAACTGACAGGTCTGCACGGGCCGTTCGCCCGCAGCAACCGCTTGGCGGGTGACAATGCCCGTGGCAACGTAGCCAGCTTGGCGGTGACCGGGCATTGATGTGGTCACCGGTTGCGGCATGTGGGCGAGGAGCGATCGGACGATGACGGTCAGCGGTGAGGACTCGACCGGTGTTTCGCGCCGCGGTCTGCTGGCGGGGGGATGCGCGACCGCCGCCCTCACCGCGGTGCCGCTGGCCGAGGCGGACGGCGCGCCCGTGCGACCGGCGGCGACGATGCCGGTGACGCTGAAGGTCAACGGCATCGCGCACAAGCTCGATCTCGACCCGCGCACGACCCTGCTCGACACGCTACGCGAGCATCTGTACCTCACCGGTACCAAGAAGGGTTGCGACCATGGCCAGTGCGGTGCCTGCACGGTGATCGTCGAGGGCAAGCGGATCAACGCCTGCCTCAGCCTCGCCGTCCAGCACCAGGGCGATGCGGTCACGACGATCGAGGGGCTTGGCGCGCCGGGCCGGCTCCATCCGATGCAGGCGGCGTTCGTCAAGCATGACGGCTTTCAATGCGGCTATTGCACGCCGGGTCAGATCTGCTCGGCAGTCGCTGTGCTCGACGAAATGCGGGCGGGCATCCCGAGTCACGTCCAGGCCGACATCACGGCCAAGCCGGGCTTCACGACGATCGAGATGCGCGAGCGGATGAGCGGTAATATCTGCCGCTGCGGTGCCTATTCCAACATCGCCGAGGCAATGGCCGAGATCGCGGGCATCGAGGCATGAGGGCCTTTACCTACGAACGCGCTACATCGCCGAAAGCGGCGGCGGCGATCGTCGCGCGAACCCAGGGTGCCAAGTTCCTCGCCGGCGGCACCAACCTGCTCGACTTGATGAAGCTGGAGGTCGAGACGCCCAACCACCTCGTCGACCTGCAGGACCTCGGCCTTGACCGGATCGAGAAGACGCCCGAGGGCGGTCTCAGGATCGGAGCCTTCGTCACCAACACCACGCTTGCCGCCGATCATCGCGTCCGGCGCGACTATGGCGTGCTGACCCGCGCGATCGTCGCGGGAGCGTCGGGCCAGTTGCGCAACAAGGCGACCACTGCCGGCAACCTGCTCCAGCGCACCCGCTGCTCCTATTTCTACGACCCCAACCAGCCGTGCAACAAGCGCAAGCCCGGGTCAGGCTGCGCGGCGATCGGCGGCTATTCGCGGCCGCTCGGGATCATCGGCACTTCGGAGGCGTGCATCGCCACCTATCCCGGCGACATGGCGGTGGCGATGCGCGTGCTCGACGCCACCGTCGAGACGGTCGACGCCGACGGCCGGGTTCGGGCGATCCCGATCGCCGACTTCCACCGGCTTTGGGGTGACACGCCGCAGGTCGAGACCGCTCTCAAGCCGGGCGAGATCATCACCGCGGTCACGCTGCCGCATCCGGTGGGAGGCCGCCACGTCTATCGCAAGGTACGCGACCGCGCGTCCTACGCCTTTGCGCTCGTGTCGGTCGCGGCGGTGATCCAGCCGGACGGCAGCGGCCGGGTAGCGTTCGGCGGGGTCGCGCCCAAGCCCTGGCGGGTCGAGGCCGCCGATGCGCTGCTGCCGCAAGGGGCAAAGGCGGTCACCGCCCGCGCATTCGCGGGAGCGCGACCCACCGCGGACAACGCGTTCAAGCTCCTGCTCGCCGAGCGCACGCTCGCCGCCGTCCTTGCCTCGACAAGGGCCTGATCGATGAAGTTCGACGCCCCCGCCGGCCGAAACTCGATTGATCAGCTCAAGGTCATCGGCCGAGCGACCGATCGTATCGATGGACCCGCCAAGACGAGCGGCACCGCGCACTATGCCTATGAACGCCACGATCAGGTCGCCGACCCCGCCTATGGCTATGTTGTCGGCAGCGCGATCGCCAAGGGGCGCGTGACCCGGATCGATACCGCCGCCGCTCGTGCCGCGCCGGGCGTGATCGCGATCGTGACGCATGAGAATGCCGGCAAGCTCGGCAAGGGCAAGTTCAACACGGCGGCGCTGCTCGGCGGGCCGGAGGTCGAGCATTACCACCAGGCGCTTGCGGTCGTCGTCGCCGACACCTTCGAAGGCGCACGCTCGGCGGCGGCGTTGGTCCGCATCGACTATGCCCGCGCCGAGGGCAAGTTCGACCTCGCTGCTGCCAAGCCTGGTGCGCCGCTTCTGCCGGACCGTGGGGCGGCGGGGGTAGCGGAGAGCAAGGCGAAGGACTTCGCCGCGGCCTTCGCCACCGCGCCGGTCACGCTTGATGCGACCTACACCACCCCCGATCACAGCCATGCGATGATGGAGCCGCACGCCACCACGGCGGCATGGCACGGCGACACGCTTACCCTCTGGACCTCCAACCAGATGATCGCCTGGGGCAAGGGCGACGTCGCCAGGACGCTCGACATGCCCAAGGAGAAGGTCCGGCTCGACTCGCCCTATGTCGGCGGCGGTTTTGGCGGCAAGCTGTTCGTCCGTGCCGATGCCGTCCTGGCCGCGCTTGGGGCGAAGGCGGCGGGTCGCCCCGTCAAGCTGGCGCTGCCGCGACCGTTGGTGTTCAACAACACGACGCACCGGCCGGCGACGATCCAGCGCATCCGCCTGGGTGCCAACCATGACGGCACGCTCGTCGCGATCGGCCATGAGAGCTGGTCGGGCGACCTGCCCGGCGGCGGACCCGAGACCGCGGTGTCGCAGACCAACCTCCTCTACGCCGGTGCGCATCGCATGACCGCGACTCGGCTCGCGGTGCTCGATCTGCCCGAGGGCAACGCGATGCGCGCGCCTGGCGAAGCACCCGGGCTGATGGCGCTTGAGATCGCGATCGACGAACTCGCCGATAAGCTGGCGATGGACCCGGTCGAGCTGAGGATTATCAACGACACGCAGGTCGATCCCCTGAAGCCCGATCGCCCCTTCTCGCAACGCCACCTCATAGAGTGTCTGCGCACCGGTGCGGAGCGCTTCGGCTGGTCCCGTCGTGAGGCCCGGCCGGGCGCCGTACGCGATGGCGAATGGCTGATCGGGATGGGTGTCGCGGCGGGCATCCGCAACCATCTGCCGGTGAAATCGGCGGCAAGGGTCGGCATCGACGCCGATGGCGGCGTCATGGTGTGGACCGACATGACCGATATCGGCACCGGCACCTACACCATCATCGCCCAGACCGCGGCCGAGACGATGGGCGTCCCGCTCGACCGGGTGCGGGTCGTGCTGGGCGACTCCGACCTGCCCGCGTCCGCCGGCTCGGGCGGACAATGGGGTGCGAGCAACTCGACCTCGGGCGTCTATGCGGCGTGCATGAAATTGCGCGAGGCCGTCGCGCAGAAGCTTGGCTTCAACTCGGCCGATGCCGCGTTCGCCAGCGGCAAGGTCCTCGCCGGCAATCGCAGCGCGCCCCTCAAGGATGCCGCCGGCCTCACGGCCGAGGACGGGATCGAGTATGGCGACCTCGCCAAGAAGTACCAGCAATCGACCTTTGCCGCCCATTACTGCGAGGTTGCCGTCAATGGTTGGACCGGAGAGATCCGCATCCGTCGTATGCTCGCCGTTTGCGATGCCGGGCGTATCCTCAACCCCAAGACCGCGCGCAGCCAGGTGATCGGCGCGATGACAATGGGTGCGGGCGCGGCGCTGATGGAGGAACTGGCAGTCGACAGGCGGTTCGGCTTCTTCGTCAACCACGACCTCGCCGGCTACGAGGTACCGGTCCATGCCGACATCCCGCACCAAGAGGTCATCTTCCTCGATCATCCCGACGACATCTCGTCGCCCATGAAAGCCAAGGGAGTGGGCGAGCTTGGATTATGCGGGGTCGGTGCTGCGATCGCCAATGCGGTATACAATGCCACGGGCGTGCGTGTGCGCGATTACCCGATCACTCTCGACAAACACCTGGAGCGATTACCGGCGATCGCCTGATCATGTCTTGCTCGGTCACGTCTGCGGGCATTGTCGACAAACAAGGTTCTGGCTCTTCCTGGCCGCGGATTGAGCGTGCGTTTGCGGCATCAGCCGGTAACGTCGGCCGATGCTAACAGTCGCTGCCGATCAGAATCCACGATCCGGTTCCGGCGGCCTGCGCCGCTCGGTCGGACCGACCGGCGCGTTCCTCGTCACCGTGACCTGCGTAGCACCCAGTATCGCCGTCTTCATCGTAGGAGCCGACGTGATGCGGCACGTCGGCACGGGCGTGTTCCTGTGTTTCGCCGCAGCCGCCATCTTGGGCGTGCTGATGTCGGCGGTCTATGGCGAGCTGGGGTCAGCGATCCCCGGCGCGGGCGGTGAGTACACGATCTTCACTCATGTTTTCGGTTCGCTGGCAGGCCATGGGATCATCGGGCTCAACCTCCTCGGCTTCAGCGTATCGCTGGCCTTGTCGAGCTACGGCGTTGCCACCTACCTTGGCGAATTCATCCCGAATATGTCGCCGCGGATCGCGGCCCCGATCACCATTGGCGTCGTCACGCTGATTGCAACGCTGCGGATCCAGGTGGGAGCGCTGATGACGGCGGCTTTCCTGCTTACCGAAATCGTCGCGCTGGCAGTCGTGACGGTCGTCGGGATGGGGCACGCCGGCCGCCCCCTATCGGTGCTGATTCATCCGGTTATCGCCGCACCTGTTGGTTTAGGCGCTCCTTCGGCGATCGCCATGGGTGTCGCGACGGCAGCCGGCATCTATGCTTTCAACGGCTACGGAGCGGCGATCTTCTTCGGTGAGGACATGAAGGATGCTCCGCGTCACACTGCGCCGGTGGTGTTCGCGGCGCTCGTTGCAGGCGTCATCGTGGTCATGCCCCCAATTATCGCGCTGGTTCTTGGTGCTCCACAGTTACAAGCTTTTAGCGGCAGGGAACCCATCCTGACGGTTGTCGAGCAACTCGCAGGCTCGCGTCTCGCGCACATCATGAGTCTTGGGGTAGGCTTGGCGATACTCAACACCTCGATTGCGGTAGCGTTGATGGCCGGCCGGCAACTCTACGCGACGGCACAGGACAATCTTTGGAGCGCCAGCATCAATCGCGCACTCAAGATCACCCATTCACGCTGGGGATCGTCATGGGCTGCGACGTTGGTAATGGGCTGCTGCGGCATCGCAGCGACCTTGCTCAACCCTCATGTGCTTGTCCTCGTTCTGGGAAACAGCAACGTCCTTACCTATTCAGTGCTGTGCGTCGCCGCGCTGTGGGGACGTAGGAGCGGCAAGACGAGCAAGGCACCCTGGCAAATGCCGCTCTATCCGCTGCCTCCGCTGTTGGCCTTGGGGATTTTCGCTGCAGTTGCCGGGTTCACGTTGTTCGATCCGGCTGGTCGCTTCGGGTTGATGGTCAGTGTGCTGACCATCACCGGCTCGGCGTTGCTGTTTGGCGCGATGCAGCGCTTGCCCGACGCTCGATGACGGTGTTGCCAGCCTAGTGCAAATCGCTCTCCATCTGTGGACGCCCCTTCGGTTGCAAGCAGTATCTGGAAGTTCTGACACATAGTCGGATGCTGCCATCTGTCCGGCCTGTAATGCAGCGTAAGCTGCTGGCCCGTATGGGAGTTCGCGGATCGGAACCACATCACACGAACGTGCTCTTGGCACGCTGGAGACCTCTGGTTCTTCCGATCCCGTCTCGCCGACTGTTGTGCCATACCCTCCTTCGACCGACTGCGTCCTCCGACGCCTCTGGCCCGCCTCGGCTTACGCCGCGACTGCGACCGGAGCTCTGTAATCCTCTTGCCTCACCAGCAACGCCCAGACGGTACGCGCCATCTTGTTGGCGAGCGCGACCGTCACCAGCATGCGCGGTTTTCTGGCGAGCATGCCTTCGAGCCACGAGCCCGCCGGCGCACCGCGCTTGCTCGCCTGGAGCACGACCGAACTGGCGCCGATGATCAGCAACCGCCTCAGCGTGCGCTCACCCATCCTGGAGATCGCGCCCAGCTTCTGCTTGCCGCCGGTCGATGCCTGCTTCGGCACCAGCCCCAGCCAGGCGGCGAAGTCGCGCCCCTTGGCGAACATCTCCGCTGGAGGCGCGATCGCGGCGATGGCGGTCGCCGTGATCGGACCGACGCCGGGGATCGTCATCAACCGGCGCGCCACCTCGTCCTCGCGGGCACGTCGGGCGATCTCCTTGTCCAGTGCCGCTACCCGCTTGTCGAGTTCGGCCAGCATGTCGACCATCATGGCGAACATCGGTCGCGCCGCCTCGGGCAGTGTCACGCCGATCTCGCCGCCCTCGAGCAGATCCGCCAGCATCGCGAGATGCGCTGTGCCTTTTGGCGCGACCCAGCCATACTCGGCCAAGTGCCCGCGGATGGCATTGCCAAGCTGGGTGCGCTGCTTCACCATCAGGTCGCGCGTGCGGAACACCAGCGCCGCCGCCTGCTGCTCCTCGGTCTTCACCGCCACAAACCGCATGCTGGGCCGCTGCGCCGCCTCGCAGATCGCTTCGGCATCCACCGCATCGTTCTTGTGGCGCTTCACATATGGCTTCACGTACGCCGGCGGCATGAGTCGAACCTCGTAACCCAACGTTCGCAGCTCGCGCGCCCAGTGATGGGCGCCTCCGCACGCCTCCAGCGCAACCAAACACCGCGGGTGCGACGCGAAGAAGTCGAGTAGCTTGCCGCGCGTGATCTTGCGGCTGAACATACATCATCCCCACGAGGCGGATCACCTCAGGGGACAAATTGAAGCGGCG
>NZ_CAHJXA010000017.1 GCF_903644135.1 Sphingomonas bacterium
TCTGGCCGAACTGCTCGCGCTCCTTGAGATAGGCGAGTGTGCGGTCGAACGCCTCCTGCGCCATGCCGAGCAGCTCGGCGGCAAGCAGCGCGCGGCCGACATCGAGCGCGCGGTCGATCGCGGCACGCGCGCCGTTGCCGCCGCCCAGCACCGCGCCCGCATCCACCCGCACCGCATCGAACCCGACATCGGCGGCGTTGCGACTGTCGATGAGGTCGAGCGGCGTGATCGCCACGCCGTCCGCGCGCGCATCGACCAGCAGCAGCAACGGGCCGTCGTCGCTGGCCGCCGTCACGATCATCCAGTCGGCATTGCCGCCATCGAGCACGAAACGCTTGGCCCCGTCGATCCGCCAGCCCGCGCCGTCGTGGGTGGCACGAGCGGCTAGCGTGTCGGGATCGTGACGCGATGCCTCGTCGATCGCGAGCGTGGCGATGCTCGATCCGTCGAGCAGGCCGGGCAGTAGCTGCGCCTGTTGGTCCTCGTCGCCCGCCGCGAGGACCAGCTCGATCGCGATCGCGGTCGCGACGAACGGCGTCGCCGCCAGCACGCGCCCCATCTCCTCGGCGGCGAGCCCGGCCGCGGCATAGCCCATGCCGAGTCCGCCTGCCGCTTCCGGCACCTGCGGAGCCGCAAACCCGGCCTCCGCCAGCTCGCTCCACAAGGCCGGGGCATAACGCCGCGGATCGCCGCCGTCGCGCAGTTCACGAAACGCCCCGACGGGCGCGCTGCGGGCCAGCAGGCTGCGCAGCGAGTCGACGAGCATCGTCTCGTCGTCGGTCAATACGAGCGCCACCGATCAGGCCCCGGGCAGGCCGAGCGCGCGCTTGGCGAGGATGTTGAGCTGGATCTCGCTCGACCCGCCGGCGATCGTGGTGGTCGGCGCATACAGCCAGTCCCTCGCCGCGATCCCCCGCGCATCGGCACCGGCCACACCCTCGACCGACATCAGCAGCTCCGACCGGCGCTTGTTGAGCTCGGTGCCGAACAGCTTCAGCACCGAGGCGGCGGTCGGCGCGGCCTGGCGCGCCTTGGCGAGATCGCCGTTTCGCTCCAGCGCGATTCCCATCGTCCAGGCGTCCAGCTCATACTGCAGGATGTCGGCACGCAGCGTGCCGCTGCGCGCCAGCCCTTCCCGCCCCAGCGCCTTCACGGCTCGCGCGGCCAGCGTCTCCTCGCCCATGCTCGACATCGGCAGCGATCCGATCATCTCGCGCTCATGGGCAAGCAGGTATTTGGTGACGTCCCAGCCGCGGCCGCGCTCGCCGACGACATTGTCCTTGGACACCGCGACATCGTCGAAGAAGGTTTGCGTGAACGGGCTGTCGCCGGCGATCAGCTTGATCGGCCGGGTGGTGACGCCGGGATCGGCCATGTCGATCAGCAGGAAGCTGATGCCCAGATGCTTGGGCGCATCTGGCTCGGTGCGGACCAGCGCGAAGATCATGTCCGCCTTGTCGCCCGAGCTCGTCCAGATCTTGGAGCCGTTGACCAGGAAATGGTCGCCCTTGTCCTCCCCCCGGGTCTGGATGTTGGCGAGGTCGGAGCCCGCTCCAGGCTCCGAATAGCCCTGCGCCCAGCGGATCTCGGCGCGGGCGATACGCGGCAGATGCTCACGCTTCTGCGCCTCGCTGCCGTACTTCAGCAGCGCCGGCCCCAGCATCCAGATGCCGAGGCTGTAGAGCGGCCGGCGAGCGCCGATCCGCCGCATCTCCTGCGTGAGGATCTTCGCCTCCTCGGCCGACAGACCCGCCCCGCCATACTCGACCGGCCATTCGGGCACCGTCCAGCCCTTGGCGACCATCCGCTCCAGCCAGACGCGCTGGTCATCGTTGGCGAAATACGGACGGCGACCGCCCCACACCGCCGTCTCGGGATCTTCCGGCTGATGACGCACGCCCGGCAGCGTGTTGTCCGCAAGCCAGGCGCGGGTCTCGGCGCGAAACGCCTCGGCCCCGCTCACGCCGCGAGCTTGCTGGTCGGGTTGGTGCTGACGAAGAACTGGCTGTAATAGACGCGGTTGCGGCCGAACGGACCGTCGCCGTCACAGATCAGAGGCGGGTCCATGCGCTTGTGGCGGTCGAGGATCACCTTGTCCTGGTCGAGCTGGCTGCAAATGTCCGCGATCAGCGCCTCGGCCAGCCGCGAACCGGCCTGCGCCTTGGGCTGGGTAAAGGCGAAGCGCACTTTCAGGTGATCGCGGTCGACCGGCGTGATGCCGCTGACCATCAGCGTCTCCGACAGGCCGGAGAACTTGACCCATGCCTGTCCCGGCCCCTGCGACAGCGCATCGATCTTGCCCTCGACGATGCCGCGCGGCGTGTTCAGCTTGATCTCGGCCAGCACCGCGCGCTGGATGCCGGTATAGCTGATCTTGTAGTCCGGCACCGTCGACGCGCCATGGACGAAGCGGAAGTGCGAGATGTCGACGCCGTTGTCGGCCATGTGCTCGATGCCGCTGAACACGTTCCACTCGAACTTCTTGTACGGCGTCCAGTCGGGGTGGCCGACCTCATCGAAGATCATCAGGTCCCACAAGGGCGCGATCCGGTCGGGGTGGTACCACACCCAGATCTGGCCATTGGCCTCCTGGGTCGGCCAGCTCGGCACGCAGTCCTTGCGCCGCGCCTGGGGCGGGATGACCCGGGCATAGGGGATTTCCTTGACCGCCCCCTCGCCGTCGTAGCGCCACGCGTGGAACGGGCATTCGAGGTAATTGTCGTGGACCTTGCCGCCATGCGCCATGTTCGCGCCATAGTGCACGCAATAGGCGTCGATCACGCGGGGCACGCCGTCATGGCCGCGCCACAGGGCGAGTTCCTTGCCGAAATAGCGGATCGACTTGACCTCGCCCTTGTCCAGCTCGTCGGAATAGCCGACCACGAACCAGCCGAACGGGTATTCGTCCGGCAGGTTGCGCTCCTCCGCGCTCGGCCGGTCGCGGACGTCGGCGAGCCGCCAGGCGTCGCGCTCCGCGCCCTGCAGGTTGGCGAGATAATGCCACACCGCGGGAAGCGGCGTGCGGGCATCGGTCGAGGCATCGTAATCGGCCATCATCGGATCTCCGTCAGGACTTGGTCGCGCCGAGCAGCGCCCATGCGTTTTCGTAGAGGAACTTCGGCCACACCTCGTCCTTCAGCGGAAGCTCGCGCAGTTCCGCGAATATCCGGTCGAGGCTGAGACCCATCGGGAAATAGCCGGCATAGAGTATCTTGCTTGCGCCACGACTGTTCATGAAGTCGACGATCGCCTTGGGATAGTATTTCGGCGCAAAGGCGCTGGTCGAATAATAGAGGTTCGGATATTTCAGCATCAGCTTGACCGCGAGCGCCTCGTCCGGTTCGGCCCCGTGCCGCATCACGAACTTCAACTCGGGGAAGAACCAGACCACTTCCTCGATCAGCTCGACCTTCTGGCACAGGCTCGGCATCCGCGGCCCGCAGACGCCGGCATTGACGAAGATCGGTAGCCCTTCCTCCGCACAGGCGGCGTAGACCGGGTAGAAGCGCTTGTCGTTGATCGGCAGCTGCGGATTGACGCCCGCGGGGAAGACGCTGACCGCGTCGATGCCGAACTCGCGCTTCGCCCGCCGGATCTGGCGCACCGCGGCCATGCCCTCGTTGGGATTGACTGGCAGGTCGAAGAAGAAGCGGTCGCGGTGGTCGCGATAGGCGGCCATGATCTCGGGCAGGGTCTCGACAAAGCCGATCATCGCGCGCGTGATGTTGTGCCGGTCCATGTGCGCGAGGGTCCAGGCGACCTTGTCCTCGACCGGTCCGACCGTCGGGATGTCCTTGAACATGTATTGCGCGGGCATGGTGAACTGGCGACGGCTCTCCTCGTCCATCAGCAGCGGCTTGAACGCCTCGAACCATTCCGTGTTGTCCGCGCTGATGGGGATGCCCAGCATGGTGTCGATGACCTGCTGGCCGGCGGGGAACACCATCAGACCGTCTCCACGACCTGGGCGAGGAAGCGCGCGCGCAGCTGCGCCTTGTCGACCTTGCCGGTGACGTTGCGCGGGAACGGGCCGAGGTCGAAGCAGACCGCGGTCGGCACCTTGTAATTGGCCAGGCTGGCGCGCGCGAGCGCCTTGACCGCATCCTCCGTCCAGCGCGCACCGTCGCGCAACGTCACCGCCGCGACCGCGCGCTCGCCGAGCCGCGCATCGGCGATCCCGAACAGCGCCACCTCGACGAAATCGCCTTCCGCGCCGAGCACGCGCTCGACCTCGGCGCTGTAGATGTTCTCGCCGCCGGAGATCACCATGTCCTTCTTGCGATCGACCAGGTGGATGAAGCCGTCGCCGTCGACCCGGCCGACATCGCCGGTGCGCAGCCAGCCGTCGACCAGCGTCGCGTCGGTCGCCGCGGCGGCGTTGCAATAGCCCGCCATGACCAGCGCGCCGCCGAGCCACAGTTCGCCCGCCTCGCCTGGGGTCACGTCGACGCCATCCTCGCCGACCACGCGCAGATCGACCACCGGCGAGGGCTTGCCGCACGACTCCGGCTTGATCGACGCCACCGCGCCGACGATCGCGGCGACGTTGCCCGACGCCTCGGTCATGCCCCAGCCGGAGGTCTGCATCGCGCGCGGCATCGCTCGTGCGATCCGCGCGGTCAGGCTGCTCGGCGTCGCCTGGCCGCCGACCCCGATCGAACCGACGCCGGCGAGGTGAGTCTCGGCACCCGGCGCGTCGAGCAGGTCGTTCAGCACCATCGGCGGACCCGAGATCATCGTCACCGTGTTGCCGGAAATCTGCGGCAGCGCCGCCGCGGCGTTCCAGCGGCGCATGGTCGTCAGCAGGCCGCCCGACTCGATCATCATGAAGAAGACGGTGAGCCCGGAAATATGGAACATCGGGAACACCAGCAGCGACGACGGGCGCGGGGCCATCGTCCGCAGCGTCTCGACCGGGATGCCGTAGCTATGGGCGGCCATCTCTAGCCCGATCGCCGACAGGAACTGGAGGTTGACGGTCATGTTGGCGATGTTGCGCTGGGTCAGCACCGCGCCCTTGGGCCGGCCGGTGGTGCCCGAGGTGAACAGCACCACCGCCGGCGCGTCGGCATCGACCCGCTGGTCGTCCAGCGCCGGACCGTCCTGTGCCGCCGCCATGATCTCGGCAAGCGCGAGGGTCGGCGTCGCAACTCCAGCCGCAACGATCCGCTCGGCCCGCTCGTCATCCGCCAGGATCAGCCGGCACGGCACGTCGGCAGCAGCCGCCGCCAGCTCGTCGCCGGCCCCGCGGCTGTTGAACAGCACGGCGACGCCGCCCGCCCGCACGATCGCCGCGAACGCGACGAACCACTCCGGTCGATTGCGCATCGCCAGCCCAACGCGGTCACCCGGCACGATCGCGTGCCGGTCGCGCAGCGCCCCGGCGAGCCGCCGCGACGCACCGAGTAGCTCGGCATAGGTCCAATACCGGCCATCCTCGCACGCCAGCGTCCGGTCGTGAAAGCGCTGCTCGGAGCGCGACAGGGTATCGACGATGTTGACGTCGGCAGCGGCATAGACCCGCATGGCGCGACCTTGAACGACCGCCTCGCGCACGGCGAACGGCCCCTCCGGCGCGGTCAGCCGGCCGGTGGCGGTCGCATAATAATCCATGACGCCGTCGGTCATCAAACCCTCGTCAGACATCCACGCCTAAATACTATAACGCCTTATAAGCTTCTACATGCATCGTTCGCAAGCCGAAAACAAGGTATGGCCGACCGGTCTAACGGTCACATTGCGCTATGACATAGTCTATGTGTTACGCAATTCAGCATGTTTTTGCCGGAAACGCGATTTGCCCGATTGATTTCCGAAGCGTCTTCGGTAATCAAGGCAGCATGAACACGCGCTCGCTCGCCAGTGTGTCGCATCGCCGCGTGGCCGGCCGGCCGCGGCGCTTGACCTTGCAGGCGATCGTCGACGCAGCCTGCGCGATCGGCATCGAGCGGGTCGAGATGGCGGCGCTTGCCGAGCGGCTCGGGGTCGGGGTGGCGACGCTCTATGGCTATGTTCGCGGACGCGAGCATTTGCTGGAGCTGGTCGCGGATCAGCGCGGTCGGCGCGAGTTGCTGGTCGATCGCGGTCAGCCCTGGGACGAACTCCTGCGCGAACACGCGGCCGGGTCGTTCGTCATCTACACCGTCTGGCCGCAATTGGTCGCGCTGATGATGCATGGCGGCCTCGGGCGCGAAGCTGAGGCTCCTTATCTCGATCACCTGCTCGCACTGCTGCTCGACCGCGGGATCGCGTCGTCCGACGCGCTGCTGCTCTACTATCGCGTCAACCAGATCGTGATCGGCGCAGCGGTGGGCGCGGCCTATGCTCGCGCGGTGGCGGCGGGGTCGCAAGCCACCGACCCGGTCGCGCGGCACCTGCTCGATGCGGACGATCTGCCGGCGCTGCGCCGGTGCGTCGCCGACGGGGCGGACAGCGCGGCCGCCGCCTGCGGCGACTATCGCGCACCGCTCGAATTGCTGATCGCCGACCATCACCACCGGATCGCGTCAGAAGGCGCGGCCAAGGAGAGGAATGACCAATGACCATCCATCAGACAGTGTCGCGGACCGGCGGCGGCCCCCTGGTCTGCGTGATCGGAGCCGGCCCCAGCGGCATCGCGACGATCAAGCGGCTCAAGGATTACGGGATCGCCTATGATTGTTTCGAGGCGTCCGACAATGCCGGCGGCAACTGGTATTTCCGCAATCCCAACGGCATGTCCGCCTGCTACCAGAGCCTGCACATCGATACGTCCAAGGCGCGGTTCGCGTTCGAGGACTTCCCGGTGCCCGACAAATGGCCCGACTATCCGCACCACAGCGAGATTTTCGCCTACCTCAACGCCTATCTCGACAATTTCGACCTGCGCGACACGATCATCTTCAACACCAAGGTGACGCGCGCACATCGCGAGGCGGATACGAGCTGGACGGTGGAGACCTCCGATGGCGAGCGGCGGCGCTACGACATCCTGATCGTCGCCAACGGCCATCATTGGGATCCGCGCTGGCCCGAGCCGACTTATCCCGGCGATTTCGCCGGCGAGCAGATCCACGCGCACAGCTACAACACGCCGTTCGACCCGATCGACATGCGCGGCAAGCGCGTGCTGGTGGTGGGTGCCGGCAACTCCGCGATGGACATCGCCTCGGAGCTGGCACAGCGCTCGATCGCGCAGTCGCTGACCGTGTCCATGCGCCACGGCGTCTGGGTGTTCCCGAAATACCGCAAGGGCAAGCCGTCCGACAAGGCGATGATGCCGAGCTGGGTGCCCGAGAAGGTGCAGCGCTTCTTCTACGAGAGCACGTTCAAGAGCGAGGTTGGCGCGATGGAAAGCTATGGCCTGCCGACGCCCGACCACAAGCCGTGGCAGGCGCACGGCTCGCTTTCCACCGAGTTCCTGCTGCGCGCCGGTAGCGGCGACTTGAAGGCGGTGTCGGGTATCGAGCGGTTCGACGGCAGCACGATCCACTTCAAGGACGGCCATTCCGACGAGTTCGACGTGATCATCTGGGCGACGGGCTACAAGATCAGCTTTCCGTTCTTCGACCAGCCGATGTTCAACGCCGATGCCGACAACCGGCCGCCGCCGCTGTTCAAGCGGATGCTGATCCCCGGCGTGTCGAACCTGATCTATATGGGGCTTGCGCAGCCGCTGCCGACGCTGGTCAATTTCGCCGAGCAACAGTCGAAGCTCGCCGTTGCCTATATCAAGGGTGCGTACGCATTACCCACCGAGACCGAGATGCGGTCGGCGATCGTTGCGGACGACACCTTCTATCTCAGCAAATATTACCGCAGCCCGCGCCACACGATCCAGCTGAATTTCTACCATTACAAGGAACGGCTGGAGAAGGAGATCGCGGCCGGGATCAAGCGGCGGCGGCGCGGGCGCGCGGCGGCGGCCTTCCCCAACGCAGTGGCGGCCACCGAAGCCGCCTGAGCCGTCCGCCACCCGACGAAAGGACCAGCCGATGGCTGACATGGTACTCGTGCATGGCATGTTTCAGGGCGGCTGGTCGTGGGACCGGCTGACCCCGGCGCTTACAGCGGCCGGCCACCGCACGCATACGCCCGATCTTGCCGGGTGCGGCAGCGATACCACTCCGGTGATGGAGTGTACGCTGGAGCGGTGGACCAGCGACGTGGCGCAGATCGTCGCGGCGCAACCCGAACCGGTCGTGCTGGTCGGCCACAGCCGCGGCGGCCTGATCGTCAGCCAGGTGGCGGAGCGGGTGCCCGACAAGGTCGCCGCGATCGTCTATCTGACCGCGCTGATGCTGCCGGATGGTGCCAGCACGATGGACCTGCCGCAGATTATCGCGGACGAGGGTGTCGCGATGGACGGTGAAATGCTGCCGCCGCGGTTCAGCGAGGACGGCCTGTTCATGCTGCCGCCGCTCGATCCCGACGAACATCTGCACCATGGCTATTCGGATGAGGACCGCGCCTGGTCGACCGCGCGGCTGGGAAAGGAGCCGGTGTTGGCGATGGCGACACCCTTGTCCCTCAGCGCCGAGCGCTACGGCCGCGTGCCCAAAGTCTATGTCGAGACGAGCCGCGACCGGACACTGCCATTGGGTGCCCAGCGCGCGATGATCGCGCGCGGCAAGCCGGACGAGGTGACCACGGTTGATGCCGACCACATGCTGATCGTCACCCATGTGCCGCAGGTCGCCGCCATCCTGAACGACGTCGCGCAACGTTATGCGAGTTGAAGCCGCGCTGATGACGGATTGAGCACCCATTTGGTGGTGTTCGGACGCAAGCGTTGAACTTGGATGCTTGTGACTATGTAAGCGCGTCGGCCCATTGACGGATATCTACGCATGTGATGTATAGCCCTTCAAGAGCGCCATAACGCGCTGTGGAGGGGATTGAATGGTCACGAAATTCAGCGCGCTTGCGTCGGTGGGGCTCCTCGCGATGGTCGTGGGATTGCCCGCCCAGGCGCAGACGAGCGTGCCCGGAGCCGGAACGCCGGCCTCCGCACCCGATGCGACGACCACCGGCTCCGAGAGCGTTGCGGCGGCGCGTCCGTCCACCACTACCGAGGCGCAGCCGGGCACCGATCGGGTCAGCATCGGCGACATCGTCGTCACCGCCCGCCGTCGTGAGGAGTCGCTCGAGCGCGTGCCGATCGCGATCACCGCCTTGTCCGGTGCGGCGCTGGCGCAGCGCTCGGTCGTGTCGGTCGACCAGCTCCGCTCGTTCGCGCCGTCAGTCAACATCTCGGCGCAGGATCGCGGCGAGGCCACCTTCTATATCCGCGGGCAGGGTCCCGGCATCCTTGGCGGCGGCCAGCGCAACTTCACCAGCGTCGCAACCTATTTCGCCGAGGTGCCGACGGCGATCGCCGGATCGGGCGTGTTCTACGATCTTGCCAACGTCCAAGTGCTGAAGGGGCCGCAGGGCACATTGTTCGGCCGCAACACCACGGGCGGCGCTGTGCTGTTCGAACCGGCCAAGCCGACCTTCGAGATCGGCGGCTACCTCAAGGGCAGCTACGGCAATTACGATTACCATGAGATCGAGGGCGAGCTGAACCTGCCGATCGTCGATGACGTGCTCGCGATCCGCGTCGCCGGCGATTACAACCGCCGCCACGGCTTCACCACCAGCGTGATCACCGGGCAGCAACTCGACAGCCGCAACAACGATTCCTATCGTGTGTCGGTGCTGTTCAAGCCGACGACGAGCATCGAGAACGTCACGATCGTCGACAGCAACTATCGCAACAACACCGGCTCCGGCGACGTGTTGCGGCAGGTCTATCCGCAGGCGCAGATCAGCTCGCTGTCGCTGCCGGGCGTGCCGGTGGCGATCCCGATCCGCGTCGCCTCGCCGTCGAATACGTTCATCGGCTGTCTGCAGGCACCGCTGCCGGGCTGCTTCACCGGTCCGTTCGCCGCGCAGCAGACCGTCGGCGCGGCGCTGGCCACCCAGGCCCCGGACATCAACGGCAACCCGTTCGTCGGCTTCGGGCTGACCGGGCTGACCCCCGCCCAGATGAACGCCGCGCTCGCGCAGCAACAGGCCTTGGGACCGCGCCGCACGCTGGAGCCGAACCTGCTGTTCCGGCGCGTCCGCGATATCGGCGTCACCAACCGGACGACGTGGCAGATCGACGACAATCTGCTGGTGAAGAACATCATCGCCTTCCGCCGCGAACGCACCGCCGAGATCAACAATCTGACGGGCCCGTTCAGCTACATCACCACATCCTATGCCAATGGCGGCGTGCCCTATGTCCGCGGCTTCGAGCAGTTCACCGAAGAGCTTCAGCTGCAGGGCAAGATCCCCAATATCGGGCTGAGCTACATCCTGGGTTATTATCACGAGCAGGCCGTGCCTGGGTTCAACCAGACTTATCGCGGTACTGCCTTTGGCGTGACGACGAACACCGCCCAATATTACAACGACAAGAGCGATGCGGCGTTCGCGCATGTCGAGTACAGCATCGTCAGCGGCCTGCAGTTCAGCGGCGGTCTGCGCTACACGCGGGACAAGCGCTTCGCGCAGTCGAGCGTCACGCTGGACAACGGCACCTGCTATCAAACCGACCCTGGCACCGGCCTGCCGATCTGCCCGGCGTCGGGCAGCGCCAAGTTCCGCGCGCTGACCGGGGATGCGACGCTGCAATATAACCTCACCAGCACGGCGCTGGTCTATGGCGCGTACCGGCGCGGCTACAAGAGCGGCGGCCTCAACCTGCCGGCACCGACGGCGGCGACGCGGCAGTTCAACCCCGAGCATGTCGACGACTTCGAAGTCGGGATGAAGGGCGACTTCAACATCGGCGTGCCGCTGCGCGCCAATGTCGCCCTGTTCTACGACAAGTATAAGGACATCCAGATCATCGTGCCGGTGTTCGTCAACGGCAACACGACGACGGCGGCGGTGAACGCGGCGAGCGCGATCATCAAGGGTGTCGAATATGAGGGGACGATCCAGCCGTTCCGCGGCTTCCAGCTGTCGGGTTTCGTCTCCTATCTGGATGCCAAGTGCCAGGTCGATGCCGGCACCGGTTGTCGCCGGGGTCGCCAGATCCCCTATCAGCCGCATTGGAAATACTCGGTCAACGGCCAGTACAAGCTGCCGCTGCCGGGCGACACCGACGTGACCGCGTTCGCGACCTATTCCTTCTCCAGCCGGGTGACGACCGGCGATCCGGACGCGGCCCGCGCCGGGTTGCTCGATACCTATCCCGGCTATGGGACGCTCGACGCCCGGCTCGAATGGCATGATGCGATCACCAAGGGGGTGGACCTGTCGGTGTTCGGGTCGAACCTGACCAACAAGAACTACATCACCGGCGGCTACCCGCTCGCCTCGTTCCTGGGATCCGAGGTCGCGCTCTACGGCGAACCGCGGACCTATGGCGTGTCGCTGCGGGTCCGCTTCGGCAAGTGAGGCACCGGAGCTGACGCCCGAACCGGTGTCAGCTTCGCACCCGCGGGCGCGGTAGCGGCGCGCCGCCGCGCATCGTCTCGATGAACCGCTCCAGCGGGGCGGGTTCGGCGACGGGTGCGTCGTGCGGCTTGCCATCGCGCGCCCAATAGGTCTTCCAGCTCGGGAACAGATCGTGCCAGCTGCCATGATAGGGCGGCACACCCGGCCAGCGCATCTTGCGCTCGCCGATCGGCGGCTTGTTGAGGTCGCTGGCGTACCAGTAGAGCGGCAGGCGACGGCGGAAATACCAGCGCGCGTCAATCCGCTCATACTGGTCGAAATACATCATCTGCATGACGACCCAATCGGCCCCGCTCTCATGCTCGTTCTTGGAATAGACGACACCCTGCGCGTGATCGGGATCGTCGAAGTCGATGACATGACCGCCGATGTGATGCGAGGTGCCATCGAACTGCATCGAATGGGTCTCGTCGAACCAGTCGCGCAGCGCCTTGCGGCCGGACTTGCCGCCGCCGACCTTCACGTCCGCCGGGAACAGGTTCACCCACACATCGGAATCGCGCATGTCGAGCGCCAGCGAGTATTTGGCCGCGAGCTGGCGGATCGCATCGATCGATTCCAGACGGTCGATGCGTTGGGCGAGGTCCGTCGTCATGCCATATCCTTGCCGTGCCGCTGGTGGTCGGCAGGTTAGGCAGTGCGGCGTAGATTGACAATTCTTTTACGCATCCGACTTTCAACGCGTAGTGGTCAGTCGCTCTCGTCGGTGATCGTCCGCGACGCCGCGATCCGTGCGACCCCGACCTCGTATTTGACATTGTGAACGGAGATGGAGGTCTCGACATCGCGCACACCCTCCAGCACGCGGATGCGGCTGAAGATCAAGCTATTGAGCTGCTCGATGCTGCTGAACAGCCCCATCGCCATCAGGCTGTAGCGCCCGAGCAGCACGATCACGCAATTGATCTCCGGGATATCGGCGAGCTGCTTCGCCAGCGCGCCAACGCGGCCCGGATCGGCCTGAATGCCCAGCATCACCAGATTGGGCGATCCCGCCACGCGGAAATCGGTAATAACCGCGAACTGGATCAGGCGCTCGGTCTGCAACCGCTTGATGCGGCTGCGGATCGTGCCTTCGGTGATGTCCAGCTCCGCCGCGATCCGGCGATTGGAGACGCGCGCGTCGCGGCTCAGCTTCTCGATGATCCGCCGATCGAGCTCGTCGAGGCGGTAGCCGCTCAAAGCGGGGCCACGTTGAATTCGAACTTGACGATGTCCGCAGCGATCCCCGGCGACAGCGCGTTGACGCCGGCGATGCCGGCGACGTGATCGAGCAGGAACAGGTTGATCTCGGTAAAGTCGTGCAGCGCCACCAGCATCTCGATGTCCTGTGCGCCGTTCATGATGTTGACGCTCAGCACTTCCGGCAGCTTCGCCAGGTCGCGCGCGACATCCTCGACCTCGCGGCCAGCGACCTTGACCCCGACCGCGATCAGCACGTTGTAGCCATGGGCGGAGAAGTCGGTCACCGCGACGACGCGCGACGCGCCGATATCCTCCAGCCGCCGCAGCCGTGACGATACGGTGGCGGCAGTGACCGACAGCCGCTCCGCTATCTCCTGATTGGTCGCACGGCCGTTGACGCGCAGCATGTCCATGATGCCGCTGTCCAGCGCGTCCAGCGTCGTCGGGGACAAAGTCTTGCCCGACCTGATCTGCACCCTCGCCTCTCCCCGCCCCGGTCAAGGGCCATGTGTACGAACCGGAGCCGCATTCGCCAAGGTGCAAATATCAGGCCTCGCGCCGCGCCGCCTCGCGCGCGACGAGCTCCAGGAACAGCGGGCGCTCGCCGCCGCCATGCACCGACAGCTCCGCGCCGCTGATATAGGCGGCGGCGGGCGAGGCGAGGAACGCCACCGCTTCCGCAACATCCGCGCCGCACCCCATCCGCCCGAGCGGTAGCGATCGCGCGATCCGGTGCCGCGCCGCGTCCGACCCATAGGTCTCCTGGGGATCGTCCGTCTCGATCAGGCCGACGATGATCGCGTTCACCCGGATATGCGGCCCCCATTCCTGCGCCAGGCTCCTCGTCAGGCTCAGCAGGCCCGCCTTAGCTGCACCGTACATCGCGGTGCCCGGGGACGGGCGCACGGCGGAGACGCTGGCGATGTTGACGACCGACCCGTTCGCCGCCTTGAGGTGCGGATGCGCCGCCTGGGCCATGTGCAACGGTGCCATCAGATTGAGCGCGACGATCGCCTCCGAAAAGCGCGGGCTGGCGACCGCGGCGTCGACCTTTGGCGAGCCGCCGGCATTGTTGACGACCGTATCGAGCCGGCCGTGGCGGGCAATCACCGCGTCGACCAGATCACGCACCTGAGCCGGGTCGCGCACGTCGCACGCGACGAAATCCGCCTCCCGCCCGTCCGCCGATGGCGGCGCATCCGGCTGAGTGCGGCCGCAGGTCGTCACCTCGCAACCCGCCATCAACAAGCGCCGCGCGATCGCCGCGCCGATCCCCCGCGTGCCGCCGGTGACGATCGCGACCTTGCCGTCGAGTCCGTTCATGCGCTCCCCGTCCGATCTATGACGCCGGCCTACAAATCGGTGCGGCTGACCCTGATACCATGACTGCGTCGTAAAGTGCCATACTTGCTCCGCGTTCTACAAAACGCCATGACGCGGCCGAACATCTAGAAGGCGCGCAACATGGACATCTTCTCGCCGGTAACGCTCGGTGCCCTGCGGCTGGCGAACAGGGTCGTCATGGCACCGATGACGCGCGATCGCGCCGGTGACGCCGACGAGCCGACCCCGCTGATGCTCGAGTATTACCGCCAGCGCGCCAGTGCCGGACTGATCGTGACGGAGGGGACGCAGCCCAGCGCCACCGGCAAGGGCTATTGGCGGACCCCCGGCCTCCACGACGCGGTGCAGGTGGAGGGCTGGCGGCACGTGGCGGATGCCGTGCAGGGCGCGGGCGGATCGCTCGTCGTCCAATTGATGCATGTCGGGCGGGCGGCGGTTGCCGCGAACAAGGCGGCGGACGCGGAAACGGTCGCACCCTCGGCGATCGCCTCGCGCGAACCGATCGCCGGCCCCGACGGGCAGCCCGTCCCGCCAGCGATGCCGCGGGCGCTGGAGACCGCCGAGATCGCCGGCGTCGTCGAGGAGTTCGCGCAAGCCGCCCGCAACGCCCGCGCCGCCGGCATCGATGGCGTCGAACTTCATTGCACCAGCGGCTATCTGCCGATGCAGTTCCTCTCCACCGGCAGCAATCGCCGCACCGACGGCTATGGCGGCGCGACCGCCAATCGCATCCGCTTCGTGGTCGAGACGCTGGAGGCGATCGCGGCGGCGATCGGCGCAGACCGGGTCGGCCTGCGCGTCTTTCCCGGCAATCCCTATAACGACATGCAGGACGACGATCCGGCGGACACCTATGGCGCGCTGATCGATGCGCTCGATCCGCTCGGCCTCGCCTATCTACACCTCATCCACTATCCGACGCCGGAACTCGATGCGCTGGCGTTGCTGCGGCCGCGCTGGTCGGGGCCGATCATCGCCAATAACGGGCTGCGGCTCGATACCGCGCGAGCGCTGCTCGACACCAGTACGGTCGATGCGGTCTCGTTCGGCCGCGCCTTCATCAGCAATCCCGATCTGGTCGAGCGCTTCCGCGTCGGCGCGCCCCTCGCGCGGCAGGATCGCGACACCTTCTACACCGGCGAGGCGAAGGGCTACACCGACTATCCGGCCTGGTCCGCCGACAGTTGAAGCGCGTTCAGGTCAGGCCGGGCGGGCAGTTCGGCAGCATCGCCTCGTAGCGGCCGGCCGTCCAGCCGCCATCGACCGCGATCTCGGCACCGGACATGTAGCTCGCATCGTCGCTCGCGACGAAGGCGGTGACCCGGGCGACCTCGTCGGGCTCGCCGATCCGTTGCAGCGGCACACTGCGATAGCTGCGCGCGTTGACGACCTCGCTCGCCTCGGCGGCAGGGTTGCCCATGTCTGTATTGATGCCGCCGGGATGGATCGAGACGACGCGGATGCCGAACGGGCCGAACTCATAGGCATAGGATTTGGTGATCCCGCGGATCGCCCATTTGCTCGCGGTATAGGCGCTCAGGCCGTTGCAGCCGCGCAGCCCGTCCACCGACGAGATGTTGACGATGACGCCCCTGCCGTTCGCCTTCAGGGCCGGAACGGCGTGCTTGACCCCCAGCATCGTGCCGATGACGTTGATCCCCAGCACGCGCTCGGCATCCTCCTTGCGCAACTCGTCCGCGCCACCGACGTGGAGCACGGCCGCGTTGTTGACGAGAATGTCCAGCTTGCCGAACCGCGCCACCGTTGCCGCCACAGTTCGCGCCCAATCCTCCTCTGAGCGTACATCCAGCCTCTGGAACATGGCCGCATCGCCGATCTCAGCGGCGACGGCCTGGCCCGCATCTTCCAGCACGTCGCCCAGCACGACCGTCGCGCCCTCCGCCGCGAACAGCCGTGCGGTCGCCGCGCCCATGCCCCGCGCCGCGCCGCTGATGATCGCCGTCTTGCCGGCCAGTCTTGCCATCTTCCTTCTCCATACCAAATGCTACGCAAGCCAAGCGTTCCATATCGTTCTTACCCTGGATTGCGTTCCGCTTCGTAAGTACGTTGCGCAATAACGGGCTTTCAGGCAAGACAAAGCGATGCGGTACTCGCAACCGAATAGGAGAGTGATGTGACTCGCGGAACGCTGCACCGGCCGTTGCTGGCCCAGGATGTCGCGACTTGGGATATCGAGACCGACGTGGCGGTGGTCGGCTTCGGCGCGTCGGGTGCGTGCGCCGCACTCGAAGCGGCAGCGGCCGGCGCGAAGGTCACGATGTTCGAGGCGGGATCGGGCAGCGGCGGCACGTCCGCCTTGTCGGGGGGCGAAATCTACATCGGCGGCGGCACTGACGTGCAGCGCGCCGCCGGCTTCGACGACACCGTCGAGTCGCTGGCGACCTACCTCAAGATGTCGGGGGGCACCCATGCCGACGTCGCCAAATGCGACCTCTATGCCGAGAACAGCCTAGACCATTTCGCCTGGCTGAAGGCGCAGGGTGTCCCCTACAAGGGCACCTATCTGCCCGGCAAGATCATCGAGCCGCCGGAGGACGACACGCTGATCTGGTCGGGCAGCGAGGAGGCCTGGCCCTACGCCGCGGCGGCGACGCCGGCCCCGCGCGGCCATGTGATCCAGTTCATGGGCTGGGGCGGCGGCCGCAAGCTGATCGACATCCTGGAGGCACGCGTCCGCGATGCGCATGTCGAGGTGTGTGTCGATGCCAAGGTGCAGAGCCTCGTCACCGACGGCGAGCGCGTCGTCGGGCTGGTGGTGCGCATCAACAACGCGCCTGTCCATGTCCGCGCGTCGCGCGGCGTCGTGCTGGCCACCGGCGGGTTCTGCATGAACCCGGCGATGCTCGCGCGCTACGCGCCGGCAACGTTGAAGATCTCCGATCCGATCGGCGACAACGACAATGGCTCGGGCATCCTGATGGGCATGAGCGCCGGCGGCGATGCGATCCACATGGACGAGTTCTTCACCACCTGCCCATGGATCATGCCGTCCGACTTCGTGAAGGGCATCTTCGTGAACGAGGCGGGCAACCGCTTCATCAACGAGGATTGCTATCACGGCCGCGTCAGCCGGACGATGATCGACCAGCCTGGCGAGAAGGTGTGGCTGCTGGTCGACAACGCGATCTTCAGCCAGCCGCTCGACCTCGCGCGCATCAACATCGCGGCGGTGGGCGACAGCTGGGAAGAGGTGGAGCGCGAGCTGGGCCTGCCCGAGCGGACGCTGGCCGCGACCGTCGCCACCTTCAACCACTATGCTGCCGAGGGTCAGGACCCGGTGTTCCACAAGGCGCCGGCCTGGCTGAAGGTGCTCGACGAAGGCCCGTTCGCCGCGCTGGAGCTCAACTTCCGTGACAGTTATTTCTCGTTCTTCACGCTGGGCGGGCTGTCGACGCTGCCGACCGGGCAGGTGCTCGACCGGGCGGGCGATCCGGTGCCCGGCCTGTTCGCCGCCGGCCGTGCCACATCCGGCCTGCCGCGGTCGGGGCATGGCTACAGCTCGGGCATGAGCCTTGCCGACTGCACTTTTTTCGGGCGGCAGGCGGGTCGTCACGCCGCGACGGCAAACGTCTGAACGTCGGCAGGTTCTGCAAAACCACGCTTTGACGTCTCGATCTCTGCTAGTTGCGGTGTTATAGACAATTTTGAGAGCGCATCCTTTGGGTTGTCGCTGGATGGATGAGGATCAAGGCGATGGCGACGACCAAGGATTACGGCCTGGGCGAGTTCCAGTTTGCGCGGGGCTGGTTCATGATCGCCGGCGCGAGCGAGGCGACCACGACGCCCAAGGCGGTCCGCTTCTTCGGCCAGGAGATGGTGCTGTATCGCGGCCAGACCGGCACGCCGCATCTTGTCGAGGCCTATTGCCCGCACATGGGCGCGCATCTCGCGCACAATACGACCTCGTACATCGTGCAGGATGGCGACCAGGTGGTCGGCGACTCCATCCGCTGCCCGTTCCACGGCTGGCGCTACGACGGCAGCGGCCGATGCGACAACATCCCCTATTCCAGCTTTATCCCGAAGACGGCGACGCTCAAGACCTTCCCCGTGCAGGAGCGCGCCGGCATCGTCTGGATGTGGCATGATCCCGAGGGGCTGGAGCCGGACTATCCGCTGCCCGAGTTCGGCGGCCATCATGGTGCGCCCGGCTGGGTCGACTGGAAGATCGACTTTATGGGCGACCTCGACATCCATGGCATCGAGATCCTCGATAACATGGCGGATTTCGGCCACTTCATCCCGATCCACGGGGCCAAGGACTTCCAGTATTTCGCCAACGACTTCCAGGGTCATGTGCTGCATCAATATTACAGCGCCGGGCATCGCACCCTGACCGCCTCGGACGAGGACCAGCTGGTGCTCGACACCTGGTATACCGGGCCGTCGATCCTCCAGGCCGAGATGGCGGGGGCGTTCGACTCCTTCATCATGATCGCGCACACGCCGATCGACGACGGCCGCGTGCGCGCCTGGCACGCGCTGATGGTCAAGGTGCATGACGGCTCGCGCGCGATCAGCGACGAGGATCGGGCCGGCGCGCTCGGCTATCAGGAGGGCAGCCGCCTCGCCTTCGCGCAGGATGTCGAGATCTGGCAGAACAAGCGCGCCTGCATCAACCCGCTCGCAGTCCCCAACGACGGACCCTATGGCAAGGTCCGGCTGTGGTATCGGCAATTCTACAATCCGCGTGCCATGGCGGAGGGCATCCACAAGCGCGTGAACGGCCTCGTCGTCACCTATGATCAGCGGCCAGGCAGCAAGGCGGCCTAATGAACGGCGAACGCAAGGTCGCCGTCGTCACCGGCGCGAGCCGGGGCGCGGGGCGCGGGATCGCGGCGGCGATGGGCGCGGCGGGATGGCGCGTCTACGTCACCGGACGGACGCTGGAGGA